>WRFC01000068.1 GCA_009779015.1 Coriobacteriia bacterium
CGCACGTGAGCCGCAGGTGCCAGCGGGCGCACGTGAGCCGCAGGTGCCAGCGACCCCCGCTCGGCCGACGGCCCCCGCTCGCCAGCTGGCCCCCGCTCGGCCGGCGGCCACGTCGGCCTTCGACCCCGACCAGCTGGTCGCCGCCAGCAGCCTGCGGGGCTTTCTGGCCGAGATCACGCTGGGCGTTAGGGTCGTGCTCAAAGACCGCACCCTCCTGATCATCTTTATCGTCTCCACGGCCTTCAACTTCTTCTGCGTCCCCATCTGGGATGTCGTCCTGCTCTTCTTTGCCCGCGGCGACCTCGGCCTCGGGCCAATCGGCTACGGCGTCTTCTCGTCAGTCCAGGCCATCGGCGACCTGGTAATCGCCTTCGTGGCCGCCCAATACTACACCGATGCCCGCGCCCTGCGCTTCTTGCGCATCTGCCCAGTGGCCTTTGTGGCTGCGCTAGCTATCATGTTAGTATCAGGTTTCATTGCTGGGCACGCCCCGCTGCCCGTGGTCTTAGTGGTCGCGGCCTTTGGCTCAGCGGTGCTCGCCATGATGGCCACCATCTTTATCATCAGCCGCAACACGATCATCCAAAAGCGGGTACGCGAAGACAACCTGGCGCGTGTCTTCTCGGTCAGCCGCATGACCGCCCTGGTTGCCCTGCCTCTCGGCAATCTGGCCTTCGGCTTCTTGGTCGCGCATTCTGGCTATCTGGGGTCGCTGACCGTGAGCATCGTGGCCACCGCCCTGCTGATCACCGTGACTTTGGGGCTGCGTGTCGGGCACCGCCGCGCAGGTGACGCCGCCCCGCTCTGAGCAGACGCTTGATGTTCTAACAAATTACTACATGCCTGGTTGCTATGGGGTAAGGCGTCAGGTACGCCAGCCAGCCGTGTTGCCCAAAAAGGGCGGCAAAAGAAAAAGGGGAGAAGGGCCGGCGGCCATGGCCACGGCCGTTCGCCCGACGATCGCTTAAAGTGCTACGCCCAAACCCTCGGCCGCCGCCTTCAGGCCGCCGACCAGGGCGTCTGCGTCTTCCGGGTGGTTGTTCGCAAAAAAGCTGACGCGAAAGGTCGAGCGGGTGTCTTTTTTAGGGTAGCCGGCCAGCTCTAGGACCAGGGGGTGCTTGTCGCGCCATTGGCCTTCGGGCACCGTGTGCCGATTGCTCTCACAGGCCGCCGCCGTGCCGACATAGATGCCCATCTGGCTTAAGAGCCCAAGGGCCTTCTTGTTGTCCAGGCCGGGCAGCGTAAAGTTCAGGATATAAGGCGAGCCGTCCGTCCGCGAGTTGATCTGTACCGCTTTGAACTCGGCTTGCAGCAGTTCGCGCAGCCGTAGGTTAAGCAGCGCGACCTGCCTTCCCAGAGTCTCGCGGTTGGCCATCGTAATCTCCACGGCCTTGGCAAACCCGACGATCAAGGGCAGCGCCTCGGTCCCCGAGCGCAGGCCACGCTCTTGTCCGCCGCCAAATGCGGTCGTAAACATCTTGGTGCCAGCGCTGGCAAAGAGTGCGCCGATACCTTTTGGCCCGCCGATCTTGTGTGCGCTGATGCTCAGAAGCTCTGCCCCCAGCGCATGTGGCCGCACATCCAGCTTGCCAAAGGCCTGACGGCGTCAATGTGCAAAAGCGCCCGCTCGGCACGGTGGTCGCGGATGCCCACGATCTCGTTCAGGGGATAAATGTAGCCAAGCTCGTTTTGCACATACATCATCGAGATCAGAATAGTCGAGGCCTGGACCGCCCTGGCCATTTGCTCAAGGTCCAGGCGGCCGCGCTGGACGTCGATATACGAGGCGTCCCAGCCGTCGCGCTTCAGCCCCCGGATAGTCTTCGTGACCGAAGGGTGCTCGAGGCTTGACGTGATGATCTGGCCTTTTTGGTCCTTATGCGCCAGGCAGGCCCCGGTGATGGCCAGGTTGTTGGCCTCTGTGCCGCCCGATGTAAAAAAGACTTCTTCGGGCAGCGCGCCCAGGGCATCGGCGACCGTCTGGCGGCTCGCTTCAAGCATGGCCTTGGCGGCAGCCCCCTTTTGGTGCGGCGAGGACGGGTTGCCATAGGTTTCGCGCATGGTTGCCGCAACGGCCTCGATGACCTCTGGGTAAGGCTCGGTGCTGGCCGCATTATCCAAATAGATCTCTGAGGTATCTGTCATCTGCACTTTCAATCCCACTTCTTCCAAAACAACGATCTACTACAGTAGCACAATTTGCACATATTAGAGAAACCTCTGGGGCTTTCTGATGCTTTCTGGGGTTTTGCGGAATATTCGCCCGACCAGAGCAAAAATATGAGATAGCCTAACGGCTGCAAAAATGGCCTTTGAACTGCGAAAACTCTGGAGGCGACGACCGGAGTCGAACCGGTGATAAAGGCTTTGCAGGCCTCTGCCTTACCTCTTGGCGACGTCGCCTTCCCTGATTCAGACGGCCCAGCAACCCGCCGTTTGCTTGGCAGCAGCTTTGCGGCAGCTGGCAGCTGGGCTTCTCTAGATGAAAGGCCGGTGCGCGCTATCCTGCGTTTACCGGCCTGATCAAGCGTTTGGAGCGGACAACGGGATTCGAACCCGCGACCCCAACCTTGGCAAGGTTGTGCTCTACCAGCTGAGCCATGTCCGCGCGCGAGTTCTTATTCTACGAAAGCCAGCGCCCAAGCGCAAGCGAAAACGCCGATTTCGTGCGAAATCGCCTCAAACAGCCGGCCGGGCTATTGCCCGATGGGCCCTTGGCCGGCCAAAATCTACCCTCACGCCGCCATCGGCGGTCGGCGTCGCCGCACTCACGCGACCCTCACACCGCCGCCACTGGTGCCGCTGCCGCCGGCTTGTTATCGGCCTCTTTCAAAAGCTCGCCGATCGCCCCGACCGTCGATGCCAACCCTTGCATCTCCAGCGGCATAAAGATCTTCGTGGCATTGCCGTTGGCCACGTACTTCAAGGTGTCCAGGTAGCGGACCGAGATCAGGTCTTGCGAGGGCCCGCCCTCATGGATGGCCGAGAAGACGTTCAAGATGGCCTGCGCCTCGCCCTCGGCGATCAATATGCGCTGGGCGCGCTCGGCGCCGGCGATCTCTTTGATCGCCGTGGCCTTGCCCTCGGCCTCTAGAATGGCGCTCTGCTTCGTGCCCTCGGCGCGGGCGATGGCCGCTGCCCGGTCGCCCTCGGCCTCCAATATCATCGCCCGGCGGTCGCGCTCGGCCTTCATCTGGCGGTGCATGGCCTGCGTGACGTCGCCCGGCGGCTCAATCCGCTGCAGCTCCACGCGTACCACGCGTACGCCCCATTTGTCCGTGGCGTCGTCCAAGATATCGCGCAGCGTGATGTTGATCTTCTCCCGGCTGGTCAGCGACTCGTCCAACTGCATCTCGCCGATCACATTACGTAGGTTCGTCTGCGCCAGCTTGGTGGCGGCCAAGAAGAAGTTGGCGACGTTGTAGATCAGCTTAAAGGGGTCGGTGGCCTCGTAGTAGACTACGGCGTCGACGGTCACGGCCACGTTGTCCTTCGTGATCACCTCTTGGGGCGGCACGTCTACGACGTTCTCGCGCATATCCACCTTGGTCACCCGGTCGACAAACGGTATGAGCAGGTGCAGGCCGGGCTCCCAGACCCGGATGAACCGGCCGACGCGCTCCACCACGCCCTTCTCATACGGCCGCACGATGCGGATCGCCCGCAACGCGTAAATCAGGATGACGATGATCAGGATTATACCGACGACTCCGATTGGCCCAAGAACTGAGAAGAAATCATCCATTGTCGCGCTCCCTTTCTACGTTGCCGGTCAAATAACCAAAACCCCCGCGCAAAGCCCCCGTGCTCAGGGCGCCACTGTGGGCACCACCGTGGGCGCCACCGTAACGATCAGCCGTGTGCCCTCGACGCGCACCACATGGATCTTCATGCCCGGGCTGAGCTCGCACTCCTCGTCAGTCGAGACGTTCCAGATCTCGCGCGCCACACGCGCCCGGTAAGTGCCGTCCGGCGCCTTTTGGTCAAGCACCTCGCCGTCCATCCCAATCAGCCGGTCGACGCCGCTCTTGACATTGCCGCCGCGCGCCGTGATGCGCCGCGCCAACGGCCGCGTGGCCACCAGGGCGATCAGCGAGACCACAATAAAAACGGCCCACTGAATACCCACGGGCACATTGAAAATCGCTGTGATGAGCGCCGCAGTGGCGCCAATAGCAAAGGGGAGAAGAAAGAAGCCGACGGTCAGCATCTCGCCGATATATAAGGCGGCAGCCAAAACGATCCAGATCCAGAACCAGGGCAGGCTCGACATGATGACCTCCAAGCAGACAAGTCCAAGGCATACTGGCCAGGCAGTGCTCTCATTATCCCATAAGTCACCTGGTCGTTACGTTATAATTGGGCTTTGCCTCTGAGCGGCTCAAACGCAGTGCGGCCTTTCAATCCAGGCAGCCCCGGCAACGGGCGGCTCAGGCATGGGGCAGCTCAAAAAAGCGGCCTTGGCAGGGGGCAGTCCAAACACTATTGGAGAAACGCAAAAAGCATGCGACAGATGATTGAAGAGATCGTCCGGGCGGCCGTAGAGCGCGCCGCCCGCGACATGGGCTGGCCGCCAGACGCCCTGGCCGCCCTCGACCCGGCCGTCGAGCGCCCGCGCGAGAAGGGCCACGGCGATTGGGCCAGCACCGTCGCTCTCAAACTGGCCAAACCTCTGAAGCTGCCGCCCCGGCAGATCGCCGAGGCCATCGCCGCCGCCATCCAAGGCGACGCGCGCATCCAGTCCGTCGAGGTCGCCGGCCCCGGCTTCATCAACCTCTGGATGACGGCAGAGGCCCTCCAAGAGGTCATCCGCCAAGCCTCCAGCGAAGGCCCCGCCTTCGCCCGTCTGGCACCGGCCAGCCCGCCCCAGCGCGTCAACCTCGAGTTCATCTCGGCCAACCCGACCGGTCCGATGCATGTCGGCCACGGCCGCTGGGCCGCCCTCGGCTCCGCCCTCGCCAACCTCCTCGAACACGCCGGCTGGCAGGTCACACGCGAGTTCTACATCAATGACGCCGGCCGCCAGATGGACATCTTCGGCGAGTCCGTGGTCGTCCGCTACCTCCAGCTCTTGGGCGACCCAGTAGAGATGCCCGAAGAGTCCTACGGCGGCGCCTACGTGCGCGAGATCGCCCAATCGCTGCTCGACACCCAGGGCCCGGCCTGGCGCACGGCCGATCCAGCAGAGCGCCTCGTGCACTTCCGCGAGTACGCCTACCAGCAGATGCTGGCGCAGATGCAGGGGCTCTGCGAGCGCATCGGCGTGCACTTCGACGTCTGGTACTCCGAGCGCAGCCTCTATCTCCCCGAGGCCGC
>WRFC01000069.1 GCA_009779015.1 Coriobacteriia bacterium
CACGGCCGAGCGGGGCGCCTAACACGCGCATGCCTTTGCCGCTCAACCAGTCTGGGGCCGAGACAAAGAAGTCGGTCTTGGCCTCTAGTATCTGCCAGGCCAGGGTCGAGGCCTCGCCGCAGGCCAGTCCGGCCATCACGGTGTCAAGGCTGCCGCCGACTGCGGTCAAACGCCCGTTTTGGATTGAACGGTAGAGGCAGTCGGCCGCCGCCGACTCGATCACGCAGACGACCGGGCAGTCGGCGCCAAAGACTTGCGTTAAGTAACCTTGCACGGCACCGGCCAAAGAGCCGACGCCGGCCTGGACAAAGACATGGGTCGGGCGGCCAGAACCGGCTGCCGCCATGCCCTCGATGGCCTCGGCCACGAGTGTCGAGTAGCCCTGCATGATGTAGCCGGGGATCTCTTCATAGCCCGGCCAGGCCGTGTCTTGGACAAGCACGCCCTGGGGGTCGGCATCGGCCAGGCCCTTCATAAAGCGCACGGTATCGTCGTAATTGAGGTCCGTGACCCAGGCCTTGGCGCCCTCATTCTGAATGGCCGCGAGACGATAGGCCGAGCTGCCGGCCGGCATGCCGACGACTGCGGCCTGGTTCAGCTGGCGTGCCGCCCAGGCCACGCCCCGCCCATGGTTGCCGTCCGTGGCCGTATAAAAGGCCAGGTCGCCCAGTGCGGCCTTGGCCTCGGTCGACCTTAATTCATCGTAACTGAGCTCGTCCAGGCCGAGGCCGAGGCGTTCGGCCATAATCTTGGCAATCGCATAACTGCCGCCCAGGACCTTAAAGGCCTTGAGGCCAAAGCGCTCTGACTCATCCTTTACAAAAAGCGCTTTCAACCCCCAACGATCGGCAAGCCCGTCCAGCTTGACCAAGGGCGTCTGGGCATAGGCGGGTATGCTGCAGTGAAAAGCGCGCACCTGTCTGACGGCATCCGCTGCCAAGAGGGCAAGCGCGCTCGGGTCGTTTGGGCTTTTTCTGGCGTTCTTTAGGCAGTTGATGGGGCCAAGCATTTGCCGCTCTTTTCAAAAAGCCTCATAGAGGCCATGGTCATCGCCTGACCTTTGGTCAAGCGATGGCGATGGCCTCGATTTCGATCAACACGGCCTTGGGCAAGGCGCGCACGGCCAGGGCCGAGCGCGAGGGAAGCTCTGGGCCAGTAAAAAAGCGGGCATAGACTTCGTTCATGGCGGCAAAATCATCCATGTCAGCCATAAAGACGGTCGTTTTCACGACTTTCTCGAGCCCCGAGCCAGCGGCCTCGAGCAAGGCCTTGAGGTTGGTTAGGACCTGCGTGGTCTGAGCGCAGATCTCGTTGCCCACGACCGCGCCGGTCGTTGGGTCAAGCGGGATCTGCCCAGAGGTAAAGACCAGGTTACCGACCTTGTTGGCTTGGGCATATGGCCCAATCGCCGCTGGGGCCTGGTCTGTCTTGATGATAACCCGTGGCATGGATGGTCTCCTCTCTGTCATTTTTTCATACACGTCTATAGACTGGCTGGGCCATTTTGGCCTGAGCCCTCAATCGTCGGCCAACAAAGGCCGGCTGCTGCTGATGCCCAGATAGTTATAGAGCGTGTATTTAGAGATACAGTAGTACTCGGCAATCCGCTCAGAGCTCTTCTTGATCAAGAAGGCGCCTTTGCGGTCCAGGTATTTGAGGGCCAGCATCTTGTCTTCTTTGGTCATTGAGGCCACCGGTTTGCCCACGACACGATGCGACTCCCTGATCAACTGGGATAAAAGGTCCTCGACATTGTCGACGATCGTTCCGGAACTGCTAGAGCTCTCTTCGGTCTCGAGCAGGCCACGGATCGCCCGTTCGGCCAAGATCATGTCCGAGATATCATAATTGACACCAAATATCGCAATCACTTTGCCTTCTTCGTTGCGCAGGTTAAAAGTCGAGCACTTCAAGGTCTTTCCAGACTTGGAGTTCATGATGTAACCATAGTGGTCCTCGACCTCACTGCCTTTCTTTGCCTGCAAAGCCGGTTCTGACGCACTGTCCCCCACTTTTCGCCCTGTCACGTCACCGTTCTCGATGATGGCAATCGAATTCTCTAGCCCATTTGTGATGTTATGGACGACCACTTCGCAGTTCTTGCCAAAATGGTTACTCAAACCCTTTGCTAAAGTGGCCAGTATCGGTCTCAGATTATTGAATTCCTGCTCGCTAGACATTATTTTCTCTCCTTAAGTCAGTAGTACGTCCGAAAGAACCCCCCGTCTACTTTTTGCTAACTGTTCCGACTAATATCCACCAATTTTGCCCCTTTCAAAAATCATCCAATTCTTCCCCTGCAAAAAAACCGAAAACCTATTGAAAAAGCGGCTTCTCCTTTACGAATTTTGCAACTACCTGGTTCTCTCTGTCCAGATAGACCAGTCGCCCAAGTCGATAATCCGCGCTTGCCATAGCACTGGCAAGGCCTTCGACCTCATTGATGTCGACCGTATCAAATTCGTAACCACTTTGAAATACGCTTGTTTTGCCCCAGAACCGTCCCATCTCCACATTTTTGACCGAGCTGATCATAGCGCTTTGATTAAGCATGTCTACCAACGCCAAGGTGGGCGGCAGATAGACGGCCGTAAAGACAATGGCGCCTGTGGTGGCGCTGCCTGAGACACCGTTAAGACTGCGGCTAGAGGCCGCTTGGGGCGCCGGGCCACGCTGGGGCGCCGGGCCACGCTGGGGCGCCGAGGCGCCCATGGCCTTCTCCCGATTATTTATGTTCTGCTGAATCTGCATGGCCTGGGACATCCTAGATCTTGAAGACGACTTGGAGGACGAAGTTGACGATGAAGATGCCCGAGACCACCCAGGCGATCGGGTGCACCTCTTTGACCTTGCCCGAGACGGCCTTGACGATGACATACGAGATAAAGCCGAAGGCGATGCCGTTGGTGATGCTGTAAGAGAGGGGCATGATGACGGCGGCCAAGAAGGCCGGGATGGCGATCTCGAGCTTTTTCCAGTCGATGTCCACGAAGGCCGACATCATCATGGCGCCGACTACTATCAGTGCCGGGGCCGTAGCGGCGCTGGGCACGGCTTGGATAAAGGGCGAGAAGACGATGCAGAGGGCAAACAGGGCGGCGATGACCAACGAGGTCAGGCCGGTGCGCCCGCCCTCGGCGATGCCGGCCGACGACTCGACGTAGACTGTCGTGTTGGAGGTGCCGACCAGGGCGCCGACGGTCGTGGCGCTGAGGTCGGCGACCAGGGCGCGGTCGAGGCGCGAGCCCATGTTGCGCCCGGTCTCGAACTTCTGCCAGTCGGCGTCGTCAAAGATGCCGCTTTTTTTGCCGGTGCCGATGAAGGTGCCGATGCAGTCGAAGATATCGGTCAGAATAAAGCCGACGGCGGCCGTGACCACCAGCATGGCGCGCGCCGGCTGGGCAAAGAGCCCGGCAAAGTCCAGCTTAAAGGCCGTGTTCTGGATTGCCCCGATTGTCGAGCCGTAACTGGCAAAGCTGAAATTAAGGTTGCCGATGCCGGTCAGCGGGGTGCCCAAGACGCCCGTCAGGTCGAGGATGATGCCGATGGCCGTGGTGGCCAGAATGCCGATCAAGATGGCGCCTTTAACGTGCCGGACCAAGAGGATGATCATCAAGACCAGCCCGAACATACCCAGTATCAGGCTGGGTGCCGAAAATGTGACCAAGGCCGGTACGGTGTTGGCGGCCGCGCCCACCACGGTGTCGCCGACCGCCCCGACCGGGCCGGTGATTGCGCTGCCGCCGGGGATGACCGAGAGGAAGGGGCCAGAGGCCGTGAACTTGAAGAGGCCGAGGTCCTTGAAGCCGATATAGGCGATGAACATCCCGATGCCGCCGGCGATCGCGGCCTGGAGTATCTTGGGCATCGCCCTGATGATGGCCTTGCGCAGGCCCGAGAAGGTGATGATGATGTTGATGACGCCGCAGATCAAAACCAGGGCCAGCGCCTGTTGCCAGGTAAAGCCCATCGTAAAGCAGACCGTAAAGGTAAAGAAGGCATTGAGGCCCATGCCGGGCGCCAAGCCATAGGGCACATTGGCCACAAAGGCCATGATCAGGGTACCGACGATCGAGGCGATGATCGTGGCCATCAGGACCCCGTTGAAGTCCATGCCTGTTAAAGACAAGATCTGCGGGTTGACGAAGATGATGTAGGCCATCGTAAAGAAGGTCGTAATGCCTGCGATCAGCTCGGTCCGCGCATTCGTGCCAAACTCCTTGAGATGAAAGACCCTCTCAAGTATCCCTTGTCCCCCGCCATTCTTTGCCATACAGTCCTCCTGTTCGACTCATTCGCCAAAGCCTGCTCGCCCATCAGTGGCCAGGCCTTGGCCTCCCCTGTAGAACTCGTCAACCACCGAGGCGGCTGAGCAAGAACCATCGCGCCAGGCGGATACAGACGAGCTTTCGATACTCGGCTGAGACCCGTCCCCCTTTTGGCTCGATCTTCTCTGCCAGTCTTTCTAGATACTGCTCGACTATTAAGAGGGCTGTTGCCCGGCTCTGGCCGAGGAACAGCCCGTCTAACTCGGGATACCTGATAAAAACGTCGCCGACGGCGCCAAAGGCCAACGAGGCGTGGGCGACCAGGCCGTCGTCGTCTAGCGCCAGCAGCCCGGCCAACGAGACGCGCGAGATGGCCAGCGCCGCGCGGGCACCGACCTTGATAAAGCGGGCACCGTCGAGGTGCGCGGTCGGCAGCTGGACCTCGACGATCAGCTCGTCTGGCCGGCGAATGGTCTTGTTGCGCCCCAGGTAGAAGTCTGTCAGCGCCACCAGCCGCTGCCCCCGGCGATAGCTGGCTAAGAGCAGCTTGGCCTCGGCGGCGTAGGCTACCAAGGCACCGTCGGCCTTGGGGCTGGCATTGGCGATGTTGCCGCCCAGGGTGGCCAGGTTGCGGACCGCCGGCGCGGCGATCTGGGCGATCGCCTCTTTGAGCACGGCCGGCGCCTCTGGCTGCCTTAATAACTGACTGAAGGTCAGGCCTGCCCCGATATGCAGCACGTCGCCCACGGCCCTGAAGGCTTTTAGCTCGGGTATCTTGTGCAAGAAGACAAAGGGGCCGTTGTTGCCCTCTTTGGCCATCAGGTCGGTACCGCCGGCATAGGGGGTCAGAGGGGGCAGCGTCTCGGCCGCCAACAGCTGAAGGGCCGCAGCCAGGCTTTCGGGGGCAAACCGGGTTTGGCTGGAGGCTACCATATGGCACCCCCCGACCCGGCACTTGGCCCGGCACTGGGTACGGCGTCTTGCCCGGCGTCTGGTCCGG
>WRFC01000070.1 GCA_009779015.1 Coriobacteriia bacterium
TTGGCTACGCCGCCGACCTTGGCCTTGATGCCCTGGTCGAGGCGCATGACGCCGAAGAGGTACGGCGCGCAGTGCAGGCCGGGGCGCGCATCGTCGGGGTCAACAATCGCGACCTGCGGAGCTTTGCAGTCGACCTTGAGACCTCGCTGCGGCTGCGCGGGCTGGTGCCGGCCGGGACGCTCTTTGTCTCGGAGAGCGGGGTCACTAGCGCTTGCGACATCGCCCGCTTAAGCGAGGCCAAGGTCGATGCCGTCTTGATTGGCGAGGCCATGATGCGGGCGGGCGATAAACGCGCCTTTCTGGACGACCTGCGCGGCGGGTCGGCTGCGGGCGGGCGGCGGGTCGGCGGGCGCGGCGGGCAGCGCGGTGCGGACATGATGGCCGATCGTGTGGGCGGGGCTGCAAAGCGGCGCGAGGGCGCGATGGCCGATCGTGTGGACGGGGCTGCGGAGCAAAGCGAGGGCGCGGTGTCTGGCGCGGCTCGGCTCGGTGCGGCGGAGCCCGGTGCGAGGAGTGGCCCCGGGCTTGGCGAGACGCTTGGGCCTTCTCCCCGTATAAAAATCTGTGGATTGCGGCGGCCAGAGGATGTTGCGGCTGTTAATCTGGCCTTGCCGGACTTTGTCGGCTTTGTCTTTGCGCCGAGTCGGCGGCACGTTTCTTTTGCTCAGGCGGCCGGACTGGCGCGGCGGCTGGACCGGCGCATTAAGGCGGTCGGCGTCTTTGTTGATGCGCCGCTGGCGGACTGCCTGCGGGCGGTGGCGGAGGGCACGGTCGAGATGGTGCAGCTGCATGGGTCGGAGGATGCGGCCTATATTGCCGAGCTGAAGGCGGCGGCCGAGGTGGAGGTGATCAAGGCCATCGGGGTCGGGATTGATGCCGAGGGCGGGCTGCGGTTTTCGCAAGAGGTCCCGGCCAATGCCGACTACCTGCTGTTTGACGCCCCCAAGGCCGGCAGCGGGCGCAGTTTTTCGTGGCAGCCAGATGTCATGGCGCAGCTTTGCCAGCAGCGGGCAGAGTTTATTTTGGCGGGCGGCATCACGGTGGACAACCTTGATGCGGCGCTGGCGCTGGCACCCTGGTGCGTTGATGTGAGCAGTGGCGCCGAGCGGGACGGGTGCAAAGACGCCGGCTTGATACGCGAGCTGACCGCGCGCACCCACGCCTGGCGGGTGACGGAAGAAAGGGATGACCGATGAAAGAAGGCCGGTTTGGCGAATATGGCGGGCAGTATGTGCCCGAGACGCTGATGGGCGAGCTGATTGAGCTGGAGGCCGCCTATTACCACTACCGCGACGACCCGCAGTTTCAGGCCGAGTTGACGGCGCTCTTAAACGATTACGCCGGGCGGCCGTCGCGGCTCTATTTTGCCCAGAAGCTGACTCGGGCGCTGGGCGGGGCCAAGGTCTACCTGAAGCGCGAGGACCTCAACCACACCGGGTCGCACAAGATCAACAATGTTCTGGGGCAGGCGCTCTTGGCCAAGCGGCGGGGCAAGAGGCGGATCATCGCCGAGACCGGCGCCGGGCAGCATGGTGTGGCCATTGCCACGGCCTGTGCCCTCTTTGACCTGGAGTGCGAGGTCTTTATGGGTGCCGAGGACACGCGCCGGCAGGCCTTGAACGTCTACCGCATGGAGCTGCTGGGAGCCAAAGTGACCTCTGTTACGACCGGCACAAAGACGCTCAAAGACGCCGTCAACGAGGCCATGCGGGACTGGGCGAGCCGCCCTCTAGACACGCACTATGCCCTGGGCTCGGTCATGGGGCCGCATCCCTTTCCAACCATGGTGCGCGACTTTCAGGCGGTCATCAGCGCCGAGGCGCGCGCCCAGGTGTTAGAGGCCGAGGGGCAGCTGCCAGCGGCCGTGATCGCCTGTGTGGGCGGTGGCAGCAACGCCGCCGGTGCCTTTGAGCACTTCATCGACGACCCGGGCGTGCGCCTGATCGGCTGCGAGGCCGCCGGACGGGGCATCGCCACGGGCCAGCATGCCGCGACGATCGCCACTGGCGAGCTGGGCGTCTTTCATGGCATGAAGTCGCTTTTCTGCCAGACCAGCGATGGCCAGATCGCCCCGGTCTACTCGATCAGTGCCGGCCTCGATTACCCGGGCATCGGCCCCGAGCACGCTTTTCTCTACCAGACGGGCCGCGCCGAGTACTACCCCGTGACCGACGAGCAGGCCGTGCGTGCCTTTGAGGTGTTGGCGCAGACCGAAGGCATCATCCCGGCCATCGAGAGCGCCCATGCCGTGGCCTTTGCCCTAGAACTGGCGCCGTCTTTGTCCCCGACTAGTAACATCATTGTCTGTTTAAGCGGGCGCGGGGATAAGGACGTGGCCTCGATCGCCCGCTACCGAGGAGTTGGTATCGATGAATGAGGATTATCAGGCGTTGTCGGGCGAGGGGGCTGGTGCGGGGCTTACCGGCGCAGAGCGGATCGCCCAGGCCTTTGCCCGGGGGCCGGCCTTTATCGGCTTTCTGACCGGGGGCGACCCGACGCTCGAAGACAGCTTTGACTATCTTTGCGCCCTCGTCGCAGGCGGCGCCGATATCATCGAGATCGGCATTCCCTTCTCCGACCCGATTGCCGAAGGCCCGGTCATCCAGGCCGCCAACCTGCGCGCGCTGGCGAACGGGACGACGCTCGACCGGCTTTTTCAGCTGGCCGCGCGGCTGCGCTGCCAGACCGACACCCCGATCATCATGATGGGCTACCTCAACCCGGTCTTTCACTACGGCTACCAACGCTTTGCCGAGGCCTGTCGCCAAGCCGGGGTGGACGGCCTGATTCTGGCCGACCTGCCGTTTGAAGAGCGCGCCGAGCTGGGCGTTTACACCCAGGCCAACGGCATCGCCCTGATCTCGCTGATCGCCCCGACATCGGCCGAGCAGCGTGTTACAAGCATCGCCCGCGAGGCCGAGGGCTTCATTTACCTGGTCTCTTCGCTGGGGGTGACGGGCATGCGCTCAGAGATCAGCACCGACCTGCCCGCGCTGGTCAGGCTGATCCGCTCGGTCAGCAGCGTGCCCGTGGCCGTCGGCTTTGGCATCCACTCGCCCGAGCAGGCCAGGCAGATGAGCCAGTTCGCCGACGGGGTGATCGTCGGTAGCGCCCTTGTCCAAAAGGTCGCCGATGACCCCGGGCAAGCCGCCGCCAACATCCGCTCTTATGTCCAAGGGATGAAGGCCGCCCTCCGACAATAAGGCCGCCATTCAGGGCCTCTCAAGACCAGGCCGGCCTCTGAGCTGAGACCGGCCTTTGGGGTTTTATCAATAGAAGATCAGGCTGCTGCGCCTTGGCCGCAAGCCCTCGCCCGCCTCAGCTGGTCGGGGTAGTCGTCGTCGTATTGTCTGTGGTGTTATCGGGCGGGTTTGTCACGGGCTCAGTGCCGATGTAGATGGTCACCGTGGTCTTTGGCGGCACCGACTGCCCGACCGCCGGATCGGTCTTCATGACCTTGCCGACTTCTGAGGCCTTGGTCGTCTCTACGTACTCGATGCCTTCATCCATGACCAGGCCGATATTGCTGAGTGCTGTGCGGGCGTCGTCTGGCGACAGACCGATGATCGTCTTGGGCACGACGACAGGAGCGGGGCCGCTAGAGAGCGCCAAGGTCACGGTCTGGCCCTTGGTCACAGACGTGCCAGAGGCCGGGTCCTGCGTGGCCACCAGTCCTTCGGCGATGGTGTCGCTAGGCGTGTCTGACCCGTATTTGACGATCAGCCCGGCATCATTCAAGATACGCTCGGCATCGGTCTTGCTCGTGCCGACCACCCAGGGCATAGTGGTCGTGGCCTTGCCGGTCGAGACGTAGTACGAGACCGTCGTGCCCAGGTTGGCTGTGGTATTGGCGGCCGGGTCTTGTTGGCAGACCCGTCCTGCGTCAACCGTGTCGCTGGCCACCTCACCGGCTTTGGTGGCTTTGAAACCGGCATTGCCCAGGGCGCTTTCGGCATCGGCCGGGGTCTTGTTTGTGAGGTCGGGGACTGTGCCGGTGGTCGGTGCGGCCGGCGGCTCTGGGCCATCAGAGACCACGAAGTCGACATAGTTAAGCGTGGTTGAGTCGACCAGCGAGCCGGCGCGCGGGTTAGACGAGATGACCATACCCTCTTGGATAGAGTCGCTGTAGCTGTGTGTGACCACGCCGACATTGAGATTGGCCGCCGTGATTGTGTCACGGGCCTCTTGCTCGGTCGATCCGACGATATTAGGTATCGAGATCTGTTCTGGCGCGGGCGCGGGCTTGTTCAAAGTCCAGATCACAAAGACCGCAAAGGCCACGACCAACACGCCGGCGATGATGCCGAGGACCAAGGGGACGCGGCTTTTCTTGGGTTTCTGGGGCTCGTTATGCTTGTTCAAAGGCGCATAGCCCGAATAATTGATCGTCGAGGCCGTGGCTGTCGGAGGCATCACCGAGGTCTGTGCCAGCCCGTCTTTGGGCAGCGGCTCAAGCACGGGGAGCTGATGGGCACCGGCCGGCCGGCCGGTGCCTGCCCCGCCCGGCACCCCTGTTGCCGCCGCAGCCGCTGGCGCGGCTGCCCCGATCACGCGGGTCGCGGCCGTAGGGTCGGCGATGCCGGTGTTCACCGGGCGGCCGGCCAGGTAGTTGTTCAAGGCCATGCGCATCGAGTCGGCCGTCACATAACGGTCCTCGGGGCGCTTGGCCATGGCTTTGAGGATGATCTCTTCGAGCTGAGGGTCGATATCGGGGTTGATCGCCGAGGGCGGCAGGGGCAGCTCGTTGACCTGTTTGAGCGCCACGCTGACTGCGTCGTCGCCTTCAAAGGGAACCCGTCCGGTGACGGTCTCATAAAGCACGACGCCCAGTGAATAGAGGTCAGAAGCGGGGGTCAGGGGCTTGCCCTGGGCCTGCTCGGGCGAGACGTAATAGGCCGTCCCCAGCACGCTGCCGGTCTGTGTCATGGTCGTGCCTTTGGCGCGGGCGATGCCAAAGTCCATGACCTTGGCGTTGCCGTCCGGCTGGATCATGATGTTGTGGGGCTTGATGTCGCGGTGGATGATGTCGTATCCGTGGGCGACCGAGAGCGCCGAGCAGACCTGCGAGCCGATCTCGGCGGCTTTGCGCTGGTTTAAAAAGCCGCGCTCTTTGATGGCGGTCTTTAAGTCAGTGCCGCGCAGCAGTTCCATGACGATGTAATAGGTCGAGCCTTCGTCCTCGCGGCCCCAGTCGTAGATGTTCACGATATAAGGGCTCTGGAGGTTGGCGGCGGCCTGCGCCTCTTGCTTGAAA
>WRFC01000071.1 GCA_009779015.1 Coriobacteriia bacterium
ATGAAGGCGATGCCGACGACCATGAAGCCGGCCACTCCGGGGCCGCCGGCCGCAGGCAGGTCCATCTGCGGGAAATTGTGCAGAATGAGGGCGCCCGGCGGAAAAGCGGGGTTGTCTAGAGACACCGGTATAAAAGGCGGCGGCATCGATGTGGCGCTTGAGCTATGCCCCTCTTCGTGGACTATCGGAGCGTCGGTGGCGGCATCAGGGTCAGGGTCGATGGTGACCAGCCATTGGCCATAAGGCAGCTGGTAGCCGGGCAGGGCCTGGGTCTCGACGAGCATGTAGTCGCCGGGCAAGAGCCCAGAAAACTCGACCAGGCCATCCGAGGCGCTGGTAGTGTGGTCTAAGGGCTTCCAGGTCGAAAACGGGCCGTTGGTCGCCAGGTTGTCCTCTGTAAAGCCGGGCGTGCCGGCATCGGGGCTGTAATAGAGGCTGAACTCTGCCCCCTCTAGAGGCTCTGTATATTCATTGACCTTATAAAAACCCCAGCTTGTACTGGCCTGGTGATAGGTGGTATTGGTGCAATAATTTGGCTCGCCGTTGATGTCAAAGTCGGCGCGGTTCTGAAAATTGCCAAAGGCGGTCACCGTAGTCACAACCTCTACGGTAATGTCCCCCGCAGGCAGACTGGCAATGTCCCAACTGAGGGTTTGACTGTCGTGCGACGCGGTGTCTTGATTGGGAAAGGCCTTGGTCCTACTCAGCACGTTAGATGATTCGATCTGCAGGCCGTCGGGGACGGTATCGGTCAGAGTGCCGCCCTTGGCTTGGGTCTCTGTAGAAAGAAAGAAGTCGATGTTGTACGTGATCGTGTCGCCGATTTGGACTGGCACAGGTACGTCAACGGTGCCGTCATTGGTCTGCGCCGAACCGTTCAGATAAGCGGTCTTGATGGGTGCGCCGGCCTCGCCCGCCACATAATAATAAGTGATAGTATGCGCGCTACCGATGTTACTGGGCAAAATGGCACGATCAGGGCGGCCGGCATGGATATCACCGCCGTCGACCTGATAGCCCCAGTAACTGTAGTCTGTTCCGCTGCTGGTCAGGGTGGCCGGCGGCACGCCACTGGCGGGGCTGTAGTTTTGCCCGGCCGTCATCGCAAAGGTGTGGTCGTCGGCCAAGGCCGCCTCTTGGTTCTGAAAGTCCACAAAGCGCTCGGTGATATAGACCTTGGTGGTGTGATAGGTCGAGTTCGTGTTCTGCTGGGCTTTTTCAGGGTCAGAGGGAGAAACAAAAGCCGTGTTCTTAAAGGTCGGGTGTCCAGATTGGGCGGGGTCTTGGACCGTTGTGGTAACCGATAAAGTAATTGGGCCGGCCGGCCATTTATTCAGGTCCCAGGTGACGGTCTGGCCGCTGATTGTGCCCCCGACAACACTGCTGGGGTTGATAGTCAGGCCGGCCGGTATGGTGTCTGTAACAAAACTGGGGGGAAAGACCGGCACCGGAATTGGAACACTGCTCGAAAACGAGGCCTTTAAAGCGGCCAAGGCTGCGGTATAGCTCATGCCGCTATTAAGTTTGGTGAATGCCCAGCCGATGGCGGCACGCTCGGGCGTGGTCACATAGGTCGTCATCAGGTTGTCGTAAACCGGGTTGTTGTACTTTGGCACATCAGCGCCCGCCGGGGTTGTACTATTCATGCTCGTATCTAGGCGCGTAGTCAAGAGGATGCCGTTTGGTTCGCCGTTTGCATCAGTGAACGTGTTGTAAAAATTCGTGGCCTCTGCCCCAAAGGCATATTGCCAGTAATTGAGCGTTGTATTCGGTATATTCCAATCAAAGGGGATCTGAAAGTCCGAGATCATGACGATCACGGGGATACGGGTTGAGTCTTGGCGCGGAATCAACGAATATGCCGTATTTGTTGTGCTTCCCCGATCAGCAATATTGAACGTTTGTGATTGGCCGTTCATTTTAGCGGTGCTGGCCTGCAAAAGAATGGCCGTGTCATCGCCTGAGTCGGTTGACCCAGAGATACCAAAGAGCGGAAGCACCTGGCTGTTGAAGTCATCTATATTGTCTACAAAGTCTGTGTCTATGATATTCAATGTTTGGACATATTGCCCGTTCACAGTCGATGTGACGGTGCCTTGGACGACATAAAGCTTACTGGGGTCGTTGAGGTTTGATGAATAGGCATAATTAGCCATACCCAATAGCGAGACACGGCTGCCTGGGTAGTTGCTGAGTATGTACTGGCTTATGTCGCTAGACAGGTTACGGGCGTAGTCCAGGCCATTGTTGCCCGCAGCGTTCATTGTTCCAAGCACCATTGAGCCTGACCAGTCCACCGCAAAAAGCACATCATATTGCACACCGCTAGACTCGGCGTCAGGCAGGGCCGAGTTATCAACGCTGATCGTATAGGTAACCTGGTCGCCCGGCCTGACGACCTGATAAGCATCACTTTGGCCGTTCTTGGCGTTTACCAGGTCGTTGTTGATAAAGGCGTTTTTCTTGTAGTTGGCAACATTGATATTGATATCACCCGCATTGAGGTCACTTAACACGTGGTAGGTTGGCCCAGCGGTGTCAGAGGCGTCGCCCACCTGAAGCGTACCGTAACCAACAAAGCTCAAAGCCGTGGTATCAGGGTCAATCTCTGCCAAGACCAAGATGGTGGTTGTGCCAACGGGCAAAGTATCCCAATAAAAAGAGACCTTATTGCCGGCGCTGCTATTATTTGCGGTGGTCGCATCCGAAATCTGGACGTCCAGCAAGACCAACCCAGCGGGCAAGGTAAAAGTGAAGACTGCAGCAGTTGAGGCGGTTAGGTCACCGGCGCTTAATGTGTCAACGGCCGAGTAGTTATACAGGTTGCTAGTGGTGCTCGCTTGATTGCGGTCCTGGTAGGTGGCCTTGGCCTGGGTCTCATAAAGCATGTTGGCTGCAATCTGGTCGTTTACGACCTGGACAGAAAAAGTCAGGGTGTAAGTATCGTTGCAATCCTGAGAGGGCGAGCCAAAGCCTTTGACGAGCCCGCCGCTGGTCTTATCGGCGCTGCCACCGACGTTGACGCTGAGCTCGCGCGTGATCTCGTCATAGCTGTAATTGGCCGTGGCCACGTCATCGATTCTCACCGAATCGGGCACCAGCTCAATGCCTGCCGGCAGAATCTGGCTGATCGTGAGACTACGGGCATCAGACTCCCCGGTGTTCTGGGCCTCGATCGTATAGTCAAAGGTATCACCAGACAAGACTGTGGCGTCCGGGGCGTTATTAGATAGTTCAAGCGAAATATAGCTGCCAGAAAAAATGCGGACGGCATCGACAAAATTCGCGTTGATGCTATCTTGACGGCCAGTTGAAAGGCCCTGAAGCAAGACATCTGTCTGGGTCTGGCCAGCAGGAACAGTATAGTAACCCGAGTAGTAAACCCAGCCTTGGGCATAGCCAATACTACTTTTCTGGATTAACTGGGTTGGAGTTGTGCCGGTTTTATTCAGATAGAAGCTCATCACATCGTTATAAAGAGTGCTGCTGTTCTCAGGTGCACCTACGCCGGACCCAGCAGAGTGATGGTAGAATTCCCAGTAAATATTTGTGCCCGGCGTTGTATCGATTGTTTGATAGACGTAGTTTCCAGCGGCTTGGAGCATAACCATTTGATTGCCATCAATAGAAGTGTCAGGGTAGTAACCTTGATAGCCACCCGGTTTACCAAAATTGTAAGGACGAGCCAGTCTAATTGAACTAGCACTATTTGTGCCCTTAGAATCTTTTGTAAACCAGGGTGGGACGCTTGTCGTTGTAGTGGTTGTCGTGTAAGCAGTAGAGGTGAGTAAAGATGAACCCATGGCCGGAGTATTAAAACTGCCGTTTTGAAAATCAATTCTGGCGGGCGCGGTGGTGCCGGGGTCCTCGAATTCGGGGTTAGACACAGTGGGCACCTTGGGCACAGCAGTTTCATCGGCTGCGGCCTCGTTAGAGTTCTCTATCGTAAACTCGTAATCGATCGTGTCAGTCAGGTCTATTACCTGGTAGCTGTCAACCGACCCGTTTTGGGCGGTCTCGGCGCCGCTGATATAGGCATCCAAGTCAAACAAGACATTCTCGATGTTACTTGCGGTAATAACTTCGCCATCGCCTTCGGCCTCAGCGCGCGGCGAGCTTGACACCAACAAGCCGGTAAACAGCATGAGAACCATGATCATTGAGAGAAAGAGCCTGCTGATCGAGAAGTTCTTGATTTTAATTTTTTTCATAGCGCGATTCCCTTGCTGGCAGTCTTGCTTCCTATTCTTGCCCCCCTTGCCAAGTCTTAAGGTCGCGTTTTAATATGCTGGACGCTCAGAGTTGATCAATACGACTTGTCTTTCCCGCCCCCTCTGCTATGCCACCATCCAACAATTACTATCGTGTACCAATGCACAGAGCCCCAAAAGCCTCTGCACGGTTTTACATAATCTTTTACGTAATAACATGTTAACGGCTCTGGCCACCCCAAAGGGTAACCAGAGCATGTCAATAATGCAACAAAATTAGTAGAACTAACAAAAATTATTTATGGAGATAATGACATCGGCCTCTCGACCGGCCTTTATTGAGGGTCCGGCCGTAGTTCGCTTGGGCTCGGTGCGCTCAGATTTGGGTTTGCATGAACTGGACGCGGTAGCCGTCGGGGTCTTTGACGAAAAAGAAGCGCGTTGCCGGGTTGGGGCTAAAAATGCCGCCGAGGGCTTCAAAGCCCATCTCTTTGGCCTTGGCCAGCGTGTCTTCGAGCGACTCAGGCACAAAGCCTAACGACATGGTAGCGCCGGGCGCGGGCTCGTTCTTGCTCGTGATCAGCTCGACCTCGGTGCCGCCGCTGCTTAGAAAGACAATCTGATTGCCATGGCCATCGTCGATCTGGTTGGTGATCTTCAGGCCGACCAGCTCTTCATAGAACTTCAACGAGGCTTTCAGGTCTTTGACTTGTAGGGTGACATGGCGAAACTGCATGGCTGAACACTCCCTCTCTTGATCTGGCTTTGTTTTGCTTTGTTACATTGTAGATAGTAGACGCTTTGGCCGCAAAGGTGGTAGAGCAAATAGGGCAAGGGCCGCCGCTGGGCTGCGACCATTCATTTTTAGGATAGAAGTTCGGTCAGCTCGATCCAGGCCGTCTCGAGCTCTTCGATCTGCGCCTTGGTCGTGGCCAA
>WRFC01000072.1 GCA_009779015.1 Coriobacteriia bacterium
AGCGCGACAGGCCTTTGCCAGGCCGTCGACGGCGGCCACAAACGTCCAAAAGACCTCGGGCTTTTCGGGGCTGCCAAAGTTCAGGCAGTCTGTGATGGCTGCCGGGGCAGCGCCCACGCAGGCCAGGTTGCGCACGGCCTCGGCCAACGCTGCCTGGGCGCCCAGGTAAGGGTCAAGGTAGCACCAGCGGCCATTGCAGTCGGTGCTGAGGGCAATGCCGCGCCGACTGACCGGCCCACGGCCAGTGTCGCCCAGGCGGAGGACGGCGGCGTCGGCACCGGGCAGAACGACCGTGTTGTTCATCACCTGATGGTCGTATTGACGGTAGATCCAAGCCCGCGAGCTGACATTAGAGCTGGATAAGAGCTCTAGCAGGCAGGCTGTCAGCTGCTCGCAGCCAGCGGGGTGGAGCAGGCCAGAAAGGTCGTAGGCCGCCAGCTCGTCCAAGTAGGCCGGGCGAGTACTGGGCGGGTCATAGACCGGGGCGGCCTCGGCCAAGATCTCGGCCGGCATGTCGGCCACAATCTGGTCGGCAGCCGCCAGGGCGCTGTCGCGCACCACAAAGCGGCCGCTGTCCGTAATGCTGCCGATGATGCTGGCCTGTACGCCCCAATGGGCGGCTGTGGCCAGAATGGCGTCGAGCTTGCTCGGCTCGGCCACGGCCAGCATGCGCTCTTGCGACTCTGAGACCATGACCTCAAAGGCCTGCATCCCCGGCTCGCGGCGAGGCACCTTTTGGACGTCGATGTCGATGCCCACACCCCCGCGGCTGGCCATCTCGCTGGCGCTGGAGGTCAGGCCGGCCGCCCCCAGGTCGCCCAAGGCCACCAGCAGGCCCTGCTTGAGCAGCTCGAGGCAGACCTCGATCAAAAGCTTTTCTTCAAAGGGGTCGCCGACCTGAACGGCCGGGCGCTTATCCTCAGCCCCGGTGTTAAACTCCTGAGAAGCTAATACGCTAGCCCCGCCGATGCCGTCGCGCCCGGTCGTCGAGCCCAGCAAGATAACCAGGTTGCCTGGCCCCGAGCCAACCGCCCGGGTCAGCATTTCTTGGGGCATCAGCCCCACCGCCATCGCGTTGATCAGGCAGTTGCCCTCGTAGGCGTCTTCAAAATAGACCTCGCCACCGACAGTCGGCACGCCCAGGCAGTTGCCATATGAGCCGATGCCGTCCACCGCCCCCTCAAACAAGTAGCGCTGGCGCGGCTTGTCTAGGCTGCCAAAGCGCAGCGAGTCTAGGACCGCTATGGGGCGGGCGCCCATCGTAAAGATATCGCGGATGATGCCGCCCACGCCCGTGGCCGCACCCTGAAAAGGCTCGATCGCCGAGGGGTGGTTATGCGACTCCATCTTAAAGGCCACGGCCCAGCCCTCGCCCACGCTGATCACGCCGGCGTTCTCGCCCGGGCCCTGTAAGACGGCCGGGCCGCTGGTCGGAAACTTCTTCAGCTGGCGGCGGGAGTGTTTATAAGAGCAATGCTCGCTCCACATCAGCGAGTAGATATAGAGCTCGGTGACCGTGGGGGTGCGGCCTTGAAAGTGCTGCACCTGTCCGTACTCGGCCTCGGTGAGGCCGAGCTCTAAGGCCAAAGGCAGCGCCACCTCGGCATCTAGCCCTTTGACGGTGGTGCTCACCGGTGCCGGGATGCTCAGGTTGTCGCCCCGGCCAGGCGTCTGGTCAGGCATCAGCCGCTCACCCCTTCGGTGGCCACCACGCCGGGCGCGTTGGGCGCGGTGGCCGCAGTGGCCGCGTCGGGCGTGTCGGCCGCGTCGGGCGTGTCGGCCGTGTCGGGCGTGTCGGCCGTGTCGGGCGTGTCGGGCGTGCCCGCTGCGTCGGCCGCGTCGGTCGCGCCGGCCGCGTCGGCTGCATCGGGTGTTCCGACCGTGCCCGCTTGGATGGCCGCCTGCGCCGCCAAACGCCGCACGATGGCCGCAAAAAAGTGCTGCCCGTCGCTGCCGTTCAAGCCGTCTGTGGCGCGCTCGGGGTGCGGCATCAGGCCAAAGACATTGCCGCGCTCGTTGCAGATGCCGGCGATGTCGCTGAGCGAGCCGTTAGGCGCGGCCCCGCTCTGCGCCGCCAGCCCGTCTGCGGCCGTGTAACGCAAGACGACCTGCCCCTTGGCCTCCAGGCGGCCAAGCGTCAAGTCATCGCAATAAAAATTACCGTCAAAATGGTTGATCGGCAGCTCAATCACGCTCCCCGGCTGAAGGTCGAGCCATTGGCAGACGCTGGCCTCGACCCGCAGCCAAACGCTCTGGCACAAAAACTTCAGCCCCCGGTTGCGCATCAAGACGCCCGGCAAAAGGCCGGCCTCGGTCAAAATCTGAAAGCCGTTGCAAATACCCAGCACCGGCCGCCCGGCCGCCGCGTAGTCTTGCAAAGCACGCATAACGGGAGAAAAGCGGGCGATCGCCCCACAGCGCAGATAGTCGCCGTATGAAAAGCCGCCCGGCAAGATGAGGGCGTCATAACCGTCCAGCTCGACTTGGTCGTGCCAGACATAGCTGCCCTGGTAGCCCAGATAGGTGAGGGCGGCCATGACATCTTGTTCGCAGTTCGAACCGGGAAAAGTAACGATCCCAAAATTCAGGCCAGAAGGCTCGCTCACTGCGCGCCGGCCTCGTCTGACCGACCGGCCTCGGCGGTAGAGCCCGCCTCTGTGGCCAGGTCGGCCTCGGCAACCAGCCCCGCCCCGGCGGTAGCGCCCGCCTCGGCAACCAGGTCGGCCCCAGCGCCCAGACCCACCTCAGAAACCGTAAAGCCCTCGATCACCGGGTTGGCCAAAAAGCGCTCGCACATCTCTTGGACCTCAGAAAGCCCAACACCGTCCGCGCATTCCAAATCGATCAGCTTGCCAATCCGCAGACCGCTGACGCCCGTATAACCAAGTTTGACCAGGGCATCCTCGGCCGCCTTGCCAGCCGGGTCAAAGATCCCCGGCTTGCCTGTCACAAAAACCCGATAATGCCTCACCGCTCGGCCTTCTTAGGCGTGTTGCCATCGCCCGTCGTTGAGCCAAAGACCTTGGAGTCGGCCACGGCTTCGTCGGACTCAAAGTCATAGCTGCCTTTGGCGGCCGGCTTGCGTCGAACCTGTTTGGCTGCCCGGCGCGCGGTCTCTAGCTCGGCCGCCTGCTTTTGCGCCTCTTGCTCGTGCTTGATCTGCTTGGGGGTGCGGTCGACGCTGACGCCTTGCTGGTAGTTCTTGATGTGCG
This sequence comes from Coriobacteriia bacterium, assembly GCA_009779015.1. GTDB lineage: Bacteria > Actinomycetota > Coriobacteriia > Coriobacteriales > UBA8131 > WRFC01. The sequence goes on from WRFC01000072.1 coordinate 3,213, forward strand.
GCTTGACCTTCTTCCAGTTCACGATCAGCGACCCAATGACCAAGACATAGGCCGGGACCATCGTTACTAGATAGTAGTTAGCGCCGGGGAACCAGAACTGCAAGGCAAACGACAAGACGATACAGGCCAGGCCGATACCCAGCATGATCCAATAGACCTTCTGCCATTTGCGGTAATCGGGGTTGCTCTTTAAGGCCACGGTCATGGGATTGGTCGATGTAAAAAAGCCGCCCTTGCGGGGCTGTGGCTGCGGCCTCTGCGGTTTTTCGACGGGCAGCTCAGAGACGTCGACCCCCAGCTCTTTGGCGCGGGCGAGATCGGCCGCCGCCTTCTCTTTTTGCACGCGCAGCTCGGCCCGGCGGGCGCGCTCAGCAGACTTCTCCTCAAGGCGCTTTTTTCTGGCCTTCTCAGCGGCCCTTTTTTCGGCCGCAGTCGTCGGCTTGGTGCGGATATAGACCGAGGAGGCGGCCTCTGAAGCCGGCTTGATCGAGCTGGCCGACTTTCTGGTCTGGCCCTGGGGGCCTTCTCCCTGGTAGCGTTGGTTCATGGGATTGCGTGTTGCCATAGATGGTGCTCCTTAGATCTTGGCCTCTCTGGACTTTGGCCGAGGCCTGGCCAGATAACCTCAAAATTACCTTTTACTTACTATACCAAAGCGCCACGCGATACCAAAGCGCAGCACAGCACGCTTCTCTGCCAAACACCGAACAAGAGGCAAACGAGGCCAAAAACACCGCCGCCGCCCAGTTCTCTGGTGCCTCGGTCAGCCCCGGTCCGCCCGGTCAGCCCCGGTCAGCCGCGCGGTCAGCCCCAGGCAACCCCGGCCAGCCCCGGTCAGCCGACCATCGGCACAAACTCGGTCTGCGTCAAAAGCTCGTAGGCCTCGATATAGCGCTTTGAGGTGGCCTCGATGATGTCGCGGGGCAGGCGCGGCGGCTCGCCCTTAAAATCCCAGTTGGCCTTCAGCCAATCGCGCACGATCTGCTTGTCAAAGCTCTTCTGGGGGCGGCCCGGCTCATAGTCGTCCATCGGCCAAAAGCGCGACGAGTCCGGCGTCAGCACCTCGTCGGCAATCACCAGGCGGCCATCCAGCAGGCCAAACTCAAACTTCGTGTCGGCGATGATCAGCCCCCGGCTGCGCGCCAGGTCGCGCCCGATGTTGTAAAGCATCAGCGAGTTCGAGGCCAAGGCCGTGCCCGGCCCTTCTCCCAGTAGTTGAAAACTCTCATCCAAGGTCAGGGGCATGTCGTGCTCGCCAATCGGCGCCTTGGTGGTCGGTGTGTACATCGGGTGCTCAAGCATGTCCGAGTCTTGCAGCCCCACGGGCTGCTCCACGCCGCTGATGCTGCCCTTTTCTTGGTACTCGGCCAGGGCGCTGCCGCTCAGGTACCCGCGCACGATGCACTCGATCTTGAACATCTCGCACTTGTGCACAAGCATCGAGCGCCCCGCCAGCTCTTCTGGGTAACTCTTGAACGGCTCGGGAAAATCCGCCATCTCGGCGCTGATAAAGTGCGACTCCATAAGCATGTCAAAGAACTCGTACCAAAAGATCGAAAGCCGGTTCAAGACCTCGCCCTTAAAGGGAATCGTGTCTGGCAGCACATAGTCAAAAGCCGAGACCCGGTCGCTGGCCACCAGCAGCAGCTTGTCGCCCAGATCGTAGATATCCCGCACCTTACCCTGGTAATCCGGCTTGACCTTCTCAGATAACGTCATGATTTTATCCCCTCTTCTGTAAATTGCACATGTGGAGAAGAGCCCGCGCGTTCGCGCTTTTGGCCGTGCCTCTCAAATAAACCATGATAGAGCATTTCAGAGCAGCAGATTCTCAGTTAACGATAAAGTCTGCATACAAATATATAGGCGCACTTCGGTAGTTTCTGTGAGTGGTTTTGCGTTTTCGCA
>WRFC01000073.1 GCA_009779015.1 Coriobacteriia bacterium
AAAAGCCCAAAAAGCCCAAAAGCCCAACGGGGAGAAGGAAAAAGTTTTCGTCAATAACCATTTGTTTATTAACCTTGTGCGTTAGCACTTTAAAAACGCCGGGCGATAAATTAGAATCGTCTCAAGTATTCTTTTGGAGTCCAAGATGAGTTCGCTGGTTGGCATTTAGCTAAGAGGCTGCCGCCGGTAGGGCGGCTTTTTTGAGAAGGAGCAAGCGGGGACTCAAGGGTCAGAGTTATGAATACTAATACGGGCAGAGTCCACATCAGCAGAACAGCAGCCAGACGGCCGATTGCCGCCCTGACCAGCAAAACCGGCAATGTCAACGCCTTTCAGAGGCTGTTCTATTTTTTCATCCTCTTCTCATTCTTGGGTTATATCGGCGAGATCAGCATCTTTCCCTTCTACTATCACCATTTCAAGCAGTGGCAGGGGCCCCTGCATGGGCCGTGGCTGACGCTCTATGGCTTTGGCGGCCTTGCGCTGATCGTCTTGCTGGGGCAGTTGCGCAACCGCAAGATCATGCTTGGGCGTATCAACATCATGCCGGTTTTCGTCTTCATCCTGGGCTTCTTTACGGTCAGCGTGGTCGAGTTCGTCGGCAGTTGGATCCTCGACGTCGGGTTTGGGGTGACCCTCTGGGACTATTCCACCGAACCCTTTAACATCCAGGGGCGCATCTGCTTGGTCAACTCGCTGGCCTTTGCTGCCGTGGGCACAGCCCTGCTCTGGTTCGTCGTGCCGCTTGTTCAAAAACACCTGGCCAACCTGACAGCGCGTGCCAACAAAATATTGTTCGGCGTGGTCTTTGGGGCATTTGCGCTCGATATCGTCTACTCTTTTGGCATCATTTTGCTGGGCAGGCTCTGAGGGCCGGGCACGGTTGGCGTCCGAGATGGCTGATATCAGGCATATCGTCTTGGCGGGCGGCTGCTTTTGGGGCCTGCAAAAATACCTCGCACTTATCCCCGGCGTTCTTGACACTCAGGCCGGTTACGCCAACAGCAATGTCCCAGGCCCAAGCTATGAGCTGGTCTGCCTGGGCGCCACCAACGCTGCCGAGGCCGTGCGCTTGGGCTATGACGCAGGCCAGCTGGCCCTGCGCGACATCCTCGACCTCTTTTTCGAGGTCATCGACCCGGCCTCGAAAAACCGGCAGGGCAATGACGTTGGCACGCAGTACCGCACCGGCATCTATTACGAGGACGAGGCCGACATCGAGGTGGCCAAAGCGGCTCTCTCAGAGCTGCAGCAATGGTATGCCGCCCCCCTGGCCGTCGAGCTTTTACCCTTGGCCGATTTCACCGCCGCCGAAGACTACCATCAAGATTACCTGGAGAAAAACCCGGGTGGTTACTGCCACATCCCCGCCCAGGTCTTTGCGCGGGTGGCGCAGCGGGCCGCGCTGCTGCCCCAGATCCGCCAGCTCACGCCGCTCCAATATGCGGTCACACAGGGCTCGGCCACCGAGCCTCCTTATACCGGGGCCTACGACAGCACCTTTGAGCCGGGCATCTATGTCGATGTCATCACCGGGGCGCCGCTCTTCTCATCGGCCGACAAGTTTGACAGCGGCTGCGGCTGGCCGGCCTTTACGCGGCCGCTGGGCACTGGCACTGTGACCGAGCTGGTCGACCGCTCGCTCGGGTTCGTGCGTACCGAGGTGCGCTCGGCCGCTTCAAACGCCCATCTGGGGCATGTCTTTACTGATGGCCCGGCCGAGCGCGGCGGCCTCCGCTACTGCATCAACAGCGCGGCGCTGCGCTTTGTCCCCCGCGCCCAGATGGCGGCCGCTGGCTACGCTGACTGGCTTAGCGCCGCAGAGTAGCCCAGAGCGGCGCGCACCAACCCACGTTGGTCGCCGCCAGTCGAGTCGCCGCCAGTCGGTCTGCCCGCCAGTCGGGTCGCCGCCAGTCGGGTCGCCCGCTCAGAGCGCAAACCGGTTGTTCGGGTCGGCCAAGAGCGTCTTCATATCCTGCCAGTTGGGCACGCCCTTCTCCACCAGCTCTTGCCTTTCGGCATCACTGGCGTCGCGCGCATAATACTTGAGGGCTTCGACCAAAAACGCATAAACAACGGCATTTGGGGGATAAGGAATCAGACCCTCCGAGAACCAGACCGTGTCTTGGGCCTCGTTGATGCGGATCCAGGCATCGCGCATCGGGCGGCAGTTGACCTTGGTCGGCAAGGTCACGTCAGGCAACACGCGCCCCATGCATTGCTCTAGCAGGCTTTTGATGTTGTAGGCAAAGACCGGCTGGGCAAAGCTAAAAAAGGCCATGCGCCCCTGGTCATAATTGCCCACCTGGGCAACAAAGAGGTCGATGACGCTATAGTCGCGGCGCACGGTGGCCTTGACATTGGCGCGCGTGCGCGTGCCGCGCTTAGAGCTGCGGGCGCTAGAGAGCGGGTAGACGCGCAACATGAATGGCCGCCCGAGCAGGTAAACGACGTCACCGGTGCGAAAATGGCATTTCAAAGACTGCGTCTTCTTAAAATGTTTGAGCATATCAAAGCGCAATTCATGCAACAACTCAAGACGCTGCTGAATGAACTCCACGACCTCTTCGATCGGCATCTCGATCGGCGCCACCATATAGGGGCTGGCCTCCGGAGGCTGCAGCGCCAGATAGGTCTCGCTGTTGCGCTCGCGCCGCACCGGTACCTGCAGGTTTGAGATGTTCACGACTTCGATCTGTCCAGGCTCCATGTCTGCCACCCGTCTCCCTCGTCCCCAAATTGTCGATCATCACGACCATCACCACTACCAACACGATCATCACGACCATCATGATCGTCTGGCTCTTATCCAGCATACAGGATTCTCTTTTGCCCAAAGATTGTCCCAGGCAAACAAAACGCTGGCTGAAGTAATAAAATCGTGACATTGGCTGGGGCGTCAAAGAGCGCGCGCCCACATGGGCACCCGCTAAAAGCTGCAAAAGACGGAGGAGCCATGGAGCCAATTAGAAGCAACTACATGTATATGGTCAAAGACGGCGGCGAGATCGGGGCGGCCTACTTTGACTTCTTCAACTTGACGGCCGAGAAGACAGCCCTTGACCCCAAGGCCTTCCAATTCGTCTACCTGGCCTATCTGGCGGCCGACGGTGTGACCGAGGGCATCAGGCGGCACGTCATGGAGGCCAAAGAAGCCGGCGCCACCCGCGCAGAGATCCAGAGCGTGATCCTCACCGGCCTGGCCGTCTCGGGTGCCAAGCTCCAAGACGTCTACAGGGCCGCCATGGAGACCTACGACTCGCTCGACTAAACCCCAAACAGCCCGCGCGTGTCAACGTCGGTCATCACGCGCGGGGTCACGCGGCCGGCGTTCTTCAGCATGCTCTGCATGCGGTCGTCGATCGACTTCTTCAAGAGCTCGCTAAAGTCGATCTGCCGAAGCCTGAAAAAGAGGGTCGGGTCGTCATCAAAGCGCGCGCCGATGCCATAGAGCACGGCGGCCACATGCTTGCACATGAGCGCCCAGTCCGGGCACGAGCAGCCAAAGCTGATCTCGCGCGGAGAAGGAAAAAGCCCGCTCCCCCGGTTCGTAAAAAGCGCCCCCAAAGCCTCGGGGAACCTCCCGGCAACCAGGTCCTCAAGGCTGGCGATCGAGTGGCTGCAACTCTTTAATAGCGCCTTCCAGGTCGCCCCGGCCAGCGGCGCGATGCAGACCTGCACCTCGTAGGGCTTGACCCGCGACCCCTGGACCAGCGCCGTCACCTCGCCGGGGGCAATGCGCAGGTCCAGCACCGCACCATGCCGCGCATACGAGCGGCCCCGGCCGATGCGGTTTGCGTAGTCGGCGTAGCCCTCGAGGTTCTTGTTCCAGGCCATGCCCCACCAGGTCTTGGCCAGCTTGCCCTCGATGGTCACCGGTTGGATGTTCGGGTCCTTCTTGCGCAGCTTGGCCAGCTGGGCGGCGGGGTCCCTGGGCTTGCTCGGTTGGTAATAGCCGTAATAGCTCATTTTGCTAGGCCTCCAAGGTAGTTTCCAAGGTAAAGAGCTTGATCAGGTCTCGGTTATCCATCTCGGTAATCCAGTTCTCGCCGCTGCTCGCGATCAGCTCGTTGGTCAGAGCCAGCTTGTCCTCGATCATCCGGTCGATCTTCTCCTCGACCGTGCCCGTGGTAATCAGCTTGTGCACGATCACGTTCTTTTTCTGCCCGATCCTAAACGCCCGGTCGGTGGCCTGGTTCTCCACGGCCGGGTTCCACCAGCGGTCAAAGTGCACCACGTGGTTGGCAGCGGTGAGGTTCAGGCCAACGCCCCCGGCCTTCAGCGAGAGTACCATAAACGGTACATACTCCTCGCTGTTAAAGCGCGCCACCAGTCCGCCCCGCGCCTTCACCGGGGTCTGGCCGTGCAGCACCAGCCCCGGCCGCCCAAACAACGTCGCCAGGTACTCGGCCAGCGGCTCGCAGACCTCGCGGAACTGCGTAAACAAGAGCAGCCTCTCGTGCTTCTCGCGCACCGTCTCGCAAATCTCTTCGAGCACCTTGAACTTGCCGCTCTGCCCCGGGTCAAAGCCCCGTTGCCCCAGCAACTGGTCCGGATGGTTGCAGATCTGCTTGAACTTCATCAGGCTGGCCAGCACAATACCCCGCCGCTTGATGCCATCATACGCCTCCACCGCCTGCGCCAGCTCGTCGACCAGCCCGGTGTAAAGCACCGCCTGCTTCTTGGTCAGCGTCGCATAGGACTTCATCTCGACCTTCTCAGGCAGGTCGCTGACAATCGCCCGATCGGTCTTCAGCCGCCGCAGAATAAACGGCTGAATAACCTTGCGCAGCTGGCCGTAAGACTCGTTTTGGCGCAGCTCCTTGGCAAAGCGCGTGAACTCCTTAGACGACCCCAGCAGCCCGGCGTTCAAAAAATCAAACAGCGACCAAAGGTCCGACATCTGGTTCTCCACCGGCGTGCCGGTCAGCGCAATCCTAAACCTGGCCGGTATCGCCTTGACCGCCTTGGTCTGCTTGGTCGCCGGGTTCTTGATGGCCTGCGCCTCATCCAAGACCAGCACGTCCCAAAGCTCTTCTTTGAGCAGCTCCAGCCGGGTCGCCATGCCATAAGTAGTAATAAAAAGCTCAATATCCTGGGGGAGAAGAGC
>WRFC01000074.1 GCA_009779015.1 Coriobacteriia bacterium
CCGCTCTCGCTGCCGCTCTCGCTGCCGTTCTCCCCGCACCAATTCAGGTATGCCATAATCGTAGCACAGCAATTCGACCGAGCGTAAACAGGTGACAGAACCAGCAACATGAACAGGTGAGCAATGCCCAACGAGAACACGATTCGTGAATATGACAATCAAGCCCAGCCTGGGGAGAAGAGCGGCCAGGCCGCACCGGGGGCGCCCGCCGGGGCGGGGGCAAGGGCCGGGGCACCCGGGGCGGCGGCTGCAGCGGCTGGGGCAGGGGCTAGGGCAGGGGCGCCCGCCAGGGCGGCCGCATCCGTGACGCCATCGGGGGCCGCGCCGGGGGCACCCGGGGCGGCGGACGAGCGCCCGCGCTTTCCGCAGCGCGCGGTCGTCACTGCCGGCATGCCGTACGGCAACAAGGGGCTGCATTTTGGCCACATCGGCGGCGTTTTTATCCCAGCCGATGTCTTTGCCCGCTTTTTGCGCGACCGCATCGGCGAGCAGAACGTGCTTTTTGTGAGCGGCACCGATTGCTTTGGCTCGCCCATCGACGAGGGCTACCGCAAGCTTTGCGAGGACGAACCGGACGCGGTAGGCAAGGGCATCGAGGCCTACGTCGAGCTGAACCATCAGGCGCAGCTGGCCAGCCTGCGGGCCTATGACATCTCGCTGGACGTCTTTGAGGGGTCCGGGCTGGGCGCCTCGCGCGCGGTCCATGCCGCGCTGAGCAGCTCGGTCTTGGGGCGGCTGTATGCCAATGGCTACCTCAAGCGGCTCGATACCGAGCAGTTCTACGACGAGCAGGCGCAGAGTTTTTTGAACGGCCGCCAGGTCACGGGGCGTTGCCCGGTGGCCGGTTGCAAGTCAGAGCGCGGTTACGCAGATGAGTGCGACCTTGGACACCAGTATTTTCCGGCCGACCTGATTGCCCCGGTCTCGAGCCTTTCGGGGCAGGCGCCGGTGCTGCGCAAGGTCGAGAACTGGTACTTTGACCTGCCGGCCTTTCGTGGGCTTTTGGGCGAGGCGGCCGAGCTGATGCGCCACGACGGCCAGACCCGCAAGGTCGTCTATGAGACTGTCCAGGAGTTCTTGGCCGACCCGCTGATCTATATCAAAGAGGAGCTGCTGGAGCCTTACCAGGCCATCGCGACCGAACTGCCCGCCCATCGGCTGGCCTTGCCAGAGGCCGGCAAGAAGAGCTTTGAGCTGGGCTTTGACAGCTATCAAGAGCGCGACCGGGCGCGCCAGGCCCTTGGGCGGGCGGGCATCCAAAGCCGCACGGGCAAGGCGCTGGTGCCCTTTCGCATCACCGGCAACATCAGCTGGGGGGTCCCGGCGCCGGTCTTTGCCGGCCTGGCCGGCCTGACCATCTGGTGCTGGCCCGAATCGCTTTGGGCGCCGGTCAGCTTTACGCAGCGCCGGCTGATGGCCGATCACGGGGCGGACACTCCCCCGCTCGAGACCCTCAACCCCGGCCGCCTGCCCGACCCTGCGGCGACCTGGCAAGACTACTGGTGCGACCCGCAAAGCCGCGTCTACCAGTTCATCGGCCAAGACAACATCTACTTTTACGGGGTCGCCCAGACCGCGCTCTTCGCCGCCCTCCCGGCACGCCGCGCCAGCAGCACCCCGGCCGACCCCGCCGACCCCGCCGACCGCGACGATAGCACCGCCCCAGCCCCCGCGCTCACGCCGCCGCCCGGCGAGCTCCAGCAGACCCAGCTGGTGGCCAACTATCACCTCCAGTTCTTGAACCGCAAGGCTTCCTCGTCGGGCGCTGTCAAGCCGCCGATGGCCGACGACCTGCTGGACTTTTACACGGCCGAGCAGCTGCGCGCGCACTTCATCGCCCTCGGGCTCGGCCTCAAGCCCGTGAGCTTTCAGCCCAAGGCCTTAAACCCCAACGCTGCGCCCAAAGACGCCGACCCGGTGCTCAAAGAAGGCCAGCTGCTGACCAACGTCCTCAACCGCCTCGCCCGCTCGTGCTTTTACGAGGCGCAGGCCAACAACAACGGCTGCCTGCCGCTGGCGGGCGCCCTGGCCGCCGCCGGCGCCGACCCGGCACGCATCCAAACGGCGCTTCAAGCCGAGGCCGCCCGCGCCCTCGTCGCCTACGAGCACGCCATGTCCACCCAAGAGCTGCACCAGGCCATGAGCATCGCCTCGGACTACGTGCGGGCAGCCAACAAGGCCTGGTCAGCAGATATCAAAACAGCGACAGAAGACCCGGCCGCCCGCTTGATCGTCCTTTATGAGAGCTTTTACCGTCTGCGTGCCTGCCTGCTGATGATGCACCCGATCGCTCCGCAGGGCACGTCCAAGGCCTTCAGCTACCTTGGCCTGACGGTCGCCGAACGCGATTTCTTCTCGTGGCAACATGTTGCCGAAGATGGCTGCCTGGCCGGCTTTGAGGCCTTTGCGAGCGAGTCCGAGCAAGCGCAGGGCGCCCACCAACTGTGCGAGCTGCCGCCACGCAGCGACTTTTTTGAGCGTCACGCCAGCCAGTTCGACTAAGGGCACGAGCAAGAGCAAGAGCAAGACAGAGATTGGCAGATGAAAAAGCCCAGGCAAATAGCCTGGGCTTGCAGTTCGGGCAGATAGTTCAGACGAGCAGCAGCGGCTTAAAGCTTGAAGTCCTCCCGACCCTCAAAGACATCAAGGGCTTCTTCGGCGTCATAGTCGCCCAGCGTGATGGCGCTGATCGCCTTGGTCAGGCGGACGGCCTCGGCCAACGAGCGCTGATGGATATTGCGTCCAGTGGCGTTGCCAATCGCCCCGCCGATATGGATCTGCTCGTAAAGCTGGTTTAAGAAATGCTTGGCATCGGTTGTGGAGCCGCCGGCGCAGACCAGCCCGGTACGCCCGGCCGCCTCGGCCGCGCAGGCCAAGAGCTGGGCAGAGCTCTGCTCGTCGCTGGCCTTAGGCGGGTTGACCTTAACAAAATCGGCACCCAGGCAAAGCGCCACGCCGGCCGCTCCGGCGATCAGCTGGGCGTCTTTCTCGTCGGGCACCGACTTGCCACGCGGGTAGATCCAGAGCACGACGATCAGCCCGGCGGCGTGCGCCTCGGTGATCAGCTCGCCCGCTTCGGCCATCATCGTCGACTCGTATTCCGAGCCCAGATAGATCGTGTAGCCAACGCCCACGATGTTCACGCCGGCCTCGAGCATGGCCAGCACCGACTCTAGCGAGTAGAGCTGCGGCGAATAGGGGTCGTCTTGGTCGGTCGAGACCAAGTTGGTCTTGGAGTTCATCTTGACCAGGTAGTTGATATTGGGATAGTCCGGCGCATAGCGGGCGATCAGGCCTTTTTGGCCGGCCAGCACGCCGACCACGCCCTGGCTGCCGATCTCAAAGAGGTGCTGGGGGTTGTTGTCTGCCGGGTCGATGCCTTTGCCAAAGAAGTCATCGTTCATATGCTCGATCTTCTGGTCGCAAGCATAGAGCATCAACCGCCCTGTCCCACGTGTCGCCGCTAGATAGTTATCAATATAGTTATCACGCGCCTCGGGCAAGACATCGGCCGGCACACGTACGTCTTCAGCCTTTAAAACCAGCATCTGAGAGCCTCCTTGACAGCACCATTATCCAATCCGATAAGGTTTCGATTGAATATCCAGATTACCACAAGAAGCGGCCCGGCTGCACCCCCCGTACAGCCGGGCCGAACCTCAAAACCGGCCATCCGCAGTTGCTGCACCATCCCGCAACTGCCAGGCCAATCAGTCTTCGTTTAGAGCACCATCGTCTTCTGGCGATGCAGGCTCTCAAGCACATCGATGCGCTCGCGGATACCGTTGATCTCAGCCTCATATCGGCTCACAGTGCCACCTGGCACATGCATCCCAGTCTGGCTCAACGTAAAAAGCCTCTCCTCTTCAAGGTCCTCGAGGTTCATCCGAGTCCGATACAGCACATCGCTCAGCTCTGCAACGTCCATCTCCTCAAACATTTTCTCCATGACTGTCCTCCTTATCCGATCTACCGGCAATCGACCCTCAACCATCACCGAACTATATAAGCACCAGATTATATAAGCTTTTTCTAACATAACGTAAACAACAGCCCAATTCGCCCCCCATCCGGCGCCAAACCCCCATGTTTCTCCCGCCCAACGGCACAAACACCCCTGCAACCCGCCCGCTCGGCCCTTCTCCCACCCCTGCTATACGTGGCAAAACGTACCACCCCCCTGTCACACGCCCCACCCCCGCCCGCCCCGCGCGGCCCTTCTCCCTCTTCTTTAGCCGCCCTTTACTCGGCAACTCGCTCGTAGACGTCATGTGTCAAGAGATACGACCCCATGACACGCATTTTTGACTGGCCTCCCCACGCGCTGCGCGGGCAGCGTTGCCGCGCGCGCTGCCCAAAGAAATGCAGCAGAAGTAGAGGAGAGTACATGGGCGGCGGCGGCCACGCCGCTTGGCGGCGGGGGCGCAGGCAGGCGGGGAGGGGCAGGCCTTCTCCCCTTTGTCTGGCGTGCCGTTTGCACGGTATTTTGGAGTTCGTGGCACAGATCGGCCTTGAAAGACTGGTCTGGACAGTTGTACGCACCTCACATTCTGTCAGCACCCAATCTACCAGGCCTTTTACAAATGGGAGAAGGCCCTGTCGCCCGAACCAGTCGTAAAACCCGTCTTTCAAGCCCCCTTTGTGCCACGAACTCGAAAATCCCGTGCAAACGGTCGAGCCAGACAAAAGAACGGCCACCACCCGTCGCCCCGGCGCCCTCGGCGCCAGCCAGCCCCGCCGCCCCGTCGCCCCGGCGCCCCGGCGCCCTCGGCGCCAGCCAGCCCCGCCGCCCCGTCGCCCCGGCGCCCCGGCGCCCCGCCGCCCGCCGCCCCCGCCAGCCCCGGCGCCCTCGGCGCCAGCCAGCCCCGCCGCCCCGTCGCCCCGGCGCTCCGGCGCCCCGCCGCCCGTCGCCCCGGCGCCCCGGCGCCAGCCAGCTCCTTCCCCCCTTTTTCTTTTGCCGCCCTTTACTGGGCAACAAGCCCGTAAATGCACAACGCGCAGCGCGCTCGCCCCCATTCATACTGAAAATGATTGATGGCCCAAAGCGCCGCCCCTCCGGCACCCTAGCCCCCGCCATCAATCCCGCACCACCC
>WRFC01000075.1 GCA_009779015.1 Coriobacteriia bacterium
ACTGTAGTCAAGAAACGGCTGTAGATGGGCTTGGTGCCCCTCAGCCGCTGAAAAATCCGATTCTCCATCTCAGGCCACCTCATCCTCAATCAGCTCTCTGGCAATCCCATCCGAGACCGCGACGGCGCTGGCCATCGCCAGGCTCATTTGGACCGTCGGCGCCAGCCGCTCCTTCAAAATAATGCGCTCTTCATAAGTCACGACCAGCACCCCCTTTTGCGCACTCAGACGCGGTTTCAGCTGAAAAGCGTAGTCGCGCCCATAGACCGCAAGGTTTTCGGGAAAGGCAAAATGCGCTTCGCCGCGGCTCACGGCCAAATGCCGCCGGGCGATAGTCTGCGGTTTTGCCCCCAGCGCCACCAGCCGCACGTTCTTGCGCAAGAGCAGAAGGTAAAGCAAAAGCCAGCCCAAGGCCAAAGCGGCCGCGATGCCCCCACCAAAGGCAAAGGGGAGAAGGCCCATTTTCTGGGCCGCTGGCTCGACCGGGGCCGGCAGCGGGGCGGCCGGTGGCACCGGAACGGCCGGGGCCGGAGCGGCCAAAGGCGGCGCGGCAGGTACCGGTACCGCCGCTGCTGCTGCCTCGACCCGCTCTTGATAGGTCGCGGTGACGACCAACTGGGGCACGGTCGAAGCTATCTGTCCGGCATACTTGGCCTTGACCTCATAGTGATGGAGCTCAAGGTAGCTTTCTTCGCCCCGATAGGCGCAGGTGGCCGTCCAGGCCAGCGGGCGCCCGTTATCATCGCTCTTCTCCACCGTAAAGGCCACGTCTAAAAGCTTTAGCGACTTTTCTTGCGTGGCATCGATGCCGTCGGCGCTGCGCACCTCAAAGACCTGCTCGGTCGCGATCTGCCCGACCTCGTTGGAGGGCAGCCCGGTGATCACCTGGCTTCGGTCGACCTGCTGTGAGAGCGACTCGTAGACCGGGGTGACCTGGTACTCGACACGTGGGATGGCACCTGCAAAGCTGCCATCGGTGATCTGCTTTTGTTCTGGGAAGATCTCGTCGAGGCGCGCGTAGTCTGCGGGCGACACCTCGGCATCTGACTCATAACTGGCCTCTTTCAGCGGTCGGCTGTAGGCCTTGTCCTCGACTGGCGCACTGACACCCACCAGATCGTAGGACTTGTCGTCTTTGGTCAATTGATCCGGAAAACCCGGCGCCTTCTGGCCGCTCAGGTATCTGGCCTCTTGACTGATCGTCTGTGGCTGCTCAGCCGCCATAACCGGCATGGCAAAAGCCACGCTGAACAGTACAAATAATACTACCCCTCCGAGCGCCTTAGAAATATTTTTCAGCATCGTTCCCCTATCATTTTCTAAGACGTACAGCTTCATCCTCCACGCAGCGCCCCCTTCGACGCGCTGAGGTGCACTATCCCAAATTTATTATTTGTCACCTAACCTTTCAATTGGCGAAATAGTCTATACTGTTACTTGTGCAATTATCACTAAGTCACTTAGTGTTGACGGTATTATTACTGAGTCATGACGAGATTGCAACAACTATTCTGCTAAACGTGATTGTTTTTTAGGCCTCAGCGCCCAGAATCCGAAGGAGACGAGCAAATATGGCAGCCAAGGCGGTGGACAAGCCCGAGAAACGGGCAGAAAAGAAAGCCGAGAAAAAAGCCGATTTGACCCCAGAGCAAACAGGCCAAGTTGAGAAGAAAGAGCCTGTCCGCGAGTTCTACTCGCGCAGCTACTCGATCCGAGAAGAGCAGTACGATGATCTATTGCAGCTGGCAGCCTATAACAAGATCATGGGCCAGAAGCCGAACGACACGAACTCGATCGTTCGCGAGGCCTTAGACATGTACTTTGCCAGCCTGGGCGATGTCAAGTATTGGAGGATCTGAATGCCGGGCAACACGCACTTCTCGTCAATCTCGGTCTCGCTGTCTGAAGAGATGCAGCGCGACCTTGATATCTATTGCGCCATCAGGCGGGTCAAAGACAAGAAGCACTACTCTCGAAGCTCGTTTATCCAGGCGCTTGTCCAAGACTTCTTGGACAAGCATCGCGCCGAGATCGACGATTACAAGAAACAGGTCTTTAAAGGCTTGGAGGGCGAGCCTGGGCATGAAGCTGATCAAAGGCATTCCTGAAGGCTATAAGGCCTATCAGGCCAGGGCTTGGTGGGGGCGGCTGGGCGGCCGCTACAAGGCACATGAGATCCTCATCTTCAAGGGCGCGACGCGGGCGAAGCCGGGTAATGAGATGGCTGTGGCCGAGAACGCTGCGGCCGCCATCGAGTACCTCGAGTGCCTGGTGGCTTTAGGCGCCCACCCGCAGGCCAGCCCTGGCGTCGTCGAAGACGCAGAGCCATGCGCCACGGCGGGTGTAACCAAGGGCAACGACCGATCACCGGCGGCGACCGCAGCGCTGAGCCAGCAGCTGAAAGAGGCGCTCTCGACGATCGAGGGGCAGAACGCCAAGATCCAAGAGCTCTCGCGCAAGCTTTTGCAGACCGACCTGGTCAATGAAGAGAAGGCCGCCGACGCCGAGAACGCTCAGACGCTTTTGAAAGAATACTCCGATGAGCTCGAGGCCATGGCCATGCAGCTCAATGACCTGCAAGCCGACTACATCGCGTCGATGCTCAGCTCTTTGGAGAAGGACCAGCAGATCGAGGAGTTGAGCGGGCAGCTGAGCGAGCGGCTGAGCCAGCGGCGCCCGGCCAGCCCGGCCAGTACGGCCAGCCCGTTTGCTGCTGGCGGTGCTGCTGCTGGCGGTGCTGCTGCTGGCATGGCCGCCGCAGGCATGGCCGCCGCAGGCGCCACTGACGATAGCCTGGCCAGCCGGTCAGACTTTGGCCCGGCGCCGGCCGGCCAGCTCGTGCGCACGACCTCGGGCACGGTGCGCCTGATCCATGAGTTTCCGGAAGTCAAAAGAAGGGACCGCATCCGTTGGTCTTTGGCGCGTGCCCGGACGTTCGGCTTTTGGGTCATCTTCGCCGCCGCCGTGATCTATGTCTTTTTAACGGTCAGCATTTTTCAGACGATGCGCCTGGACGGCATCGACATCTTGCCCTACAGCGCGGCCGTCTTCAGCAAGATCAAAGCACTCTTCGGCTTCTAAACAAGGCGCACGGCTCTAAGCAACACAAAACACCAACTTCTATAAAGACCGTTTGATTTTGCAAGCCCCCTCGAAAATCGTTGCCATTTGGTCACCCTTTGAGCAGCCAGAGTGCTACAATCTCTGATACTTGGGTATCTATATACTCTCATGCAAGGGGGCAAAATGAATATTAAACGTATGAGAAAATTTTCTGTCGTTATTCTGTCTGCGATACTCGTCTCTTATTTGACTTTGAATATCGGGTTCTTGCCCGCCGTGGCGTCCGCCGCCGAGCCGAGTGTACAGCCCGAGGCCGCTATCCAGACCGCCTGGGCAAACGCCTTTAACAAGCTGGCCGACCCCGATACCAGCGACGCGGCCGGGTACTTTAGCCCCAGCGTCATCCAGAACGGCCAGCTCTGGACAGATAAGAGCGTAAACGCCGACGAGGCGACGATCTACGACAGCTCGGGCAACGCCATCAGCAGCGTGGCCGCCGACCCGGACCAGTTCCTCATCACACTCTCTGCCCTCTCGGAGTCATATGCCGTAGACAGCGTGGTCAAACCCATCGACGCGGTCTTTGTCGTCGATATCTCGGGCAGCATGACTTATTTTCCGGACAGCGAGACCGAAGGCACGATTGGCAACCGGCGCTGCGATGCCATGGTCGATGCCCTGAACACGGCGACTGAGAAGCTGATGGAGGCCAACCCCGAGAACCGGGTCTCGGTCGTGGCTTACGGCGGCCTTTCGGGACGGCAGCCCCGGGCCTACCCGATCCTTGGCCTGGGCCATTACTCGACGGGTGACGGCAAGGGCTTTTTCTCGATCGGCGGCACGCTGGCTGCCCCGACCTTCAATGTCAACAGCACGATCACGGGCGGCCCGGCGACCTTGAACTCAGGGGTTCCGATCTCGGGCGGCACGCCCACGCAGCGTGGCATCTACGCCGGCGCCCAGATGCTCATGAACAACGCCGATACGACCTACACGGACCCCAGCACCGGCCAGACCGTGACCCGCCAGCCGGTCATGATTCTGATGACCGACGGCGAGCCGACCTTCGGCTGGAATGACTATAAGACTGCCGGCGTTACTTCTCCCGGTGATTACACGTTACAGAACCAGGACTGGGGGGATGCGTTGACCCCGGACATGGGCATCGACATCTTGACTGTGGCCACCGCCGCGTACTGGAAGCAAGAAGTGCGCGACCATTACTACGGCTCTGACCTGAACGGCCAGGTCCAGTACTACACGATTGGCATGTTTGTGAACAATACGCACACGATCTCGGTGCTTGACCCCAGCAACGCCAATGGCGCGCCGCTAAACGAACAGGATCTGGGCGGCACAACGTATAATATGGCTGATATTTTGAATGATTTTACGACGACCGGGAGCATGCAGTTTCCGGCGTTGGATATGAAGCTGGGCGGGGTGATATCGACGACGCGCACGCTGACGCCCGTGATTACCAATGACGGCGACTATGTGACGAGCTGCCTGTACAGCGACGGCTATTTTCAGGCTGATAATGCGGCGGACCTGGAGAAGGTCTTTGAGAGCATCACCTCGCAGATGGTCACCCATGGCGGCTATATCACGGACATCGGCTCGGGCGACCCCAATTTCTCGGGCTACCTGACCTTTTCGGACGTGATTGGGCAGTACATGGAGTTCAAGTCGTTTCAGGGGCTTTGGTTTGAGGACACCCATTATGACGGGCAGGCCTTTGCCCAGGACATTTGCAGCCAGGGCACGGCCAGCCCGAACTGGAACAGCTTTATTGACAACCTGGCCAAGCAGATGACGGGCGATGCGGTGCCGGTGGACAACGCCACGGCAGCGGCCGTGGTGGAATCGAGCATCGCCGGCGGCAGCCTTTATTACAACAGCCCGAGCGACTATCAGAACCAGGTCAAATGGTATGCCGACAACGAGAAGAACTACGCCGGCCCCTACTTTGAGCCGGACGGGTCGCTGGCACCGGTGCCGGCTGAC
>WRFC01000076.1 GCA_009779015.1 Coriobacteriia bacterium
CTGGCCAACGAAGGCTTTTTGGCCAAGGCCGACCCCGCTGTGATTGCCCAGACCCAAGAGAACGCCGACACCCTGAACGCCGAGATCGCGCAGATCGAGGCGCAGATCAAAAGCCTGCAGGGCGCGTGAGCGCGTGAGCGCGGGTACGCCGCAACGCGTGAGCGCGGGTACGCCGCAACGCGTGAGCACAAAGCGTTTCTCCCCAAGTCTTTTATATGCCGACCGATGCCGAATGGAGCCTACAACATGACCACACCTGACAATGACTGGCGCGCCGCCTCGGATGATGAGCGTTACGCCCGGGCGCTGGCCGCCCTGCACGAGGTCCTGCAGTTTGGGATCGAGGCCTCGCTCGAGGGCATGTTCGCCCTTATGGAGTTCATCGGCAACCCCGAGCGCGCCTACCCGAGCATCCAGATCGCCGGGACCAACGGCAAGACCTCGACCGCCCGCTTTACGGCCGCCATTCTCAAGGCCTGCGGCTATCAGACCGGGCTCTACACCTCGCCCGAGCTGATCGAGTACCCCGAGCGCATTGAGCTAGACGGCCAGGTGATCAGCCACGGGCTGTTTGCCAGCGTCGTCTTAGAGGCCTACGATGCCGCCCAAGAGGCCATCGCCAAGGGGCTGATCGGCTCGATCACCGAGTTCGAGGTCCTGACCGCCGCCGCTCTCAGCCTCTACGCCCAGCGCCCGGTGGACTTCGCGGTGCTCGAGGTCGGCCTGGGCGGGCGCTGGGACGCCACCAGCGTCGTCACCCCGGTGGTGGCCGTGGTCACGGGCATCGGCCTCGACCACATCAACATCTTGGGCGACACCGTCGAGAAGATCGCCGCCGAAAAGGCCGCCATCATCAAGCCCGGCGGCCAGGCCATCCTCGGCCCCGGCACGGCCGAGACACGCCAGGTCTTTCTCGACCGCTGCGCCGAGGTCGGCGCCACCTACCAGATCATCGAGACGCCCAGCCAGCCCGCGTTCGACTACCTCGGCCCCAGCTACCAGCAGACCAACATCGCCGTCGCGCGCGCCGCCGTCGAGACCGCACTCGGCCACCCGGTCGAGCACGAGACGGTCCAGCGCGCCCTCAACGACCTCGTCATCCCCGGCCGCTTCGAGACCATTAGGGCCGAGCCCCTGCTCATGATCGATGCCTCGCACAACCCCCAATCGGCCATCTACCTGCGCCAGGCCCTGCTCGAACGCTACGGTTTGCAAACAAATGCCAGGGGAGAAGAGCGCTTGAACACGCTGCACACACTGCTCCTCGGCATCTTGGCCGACAAAGACGCCAAGGGTATCATCGAGGCCCTGACGCCGCTCTTCAGTCAACTGGTGGTCACCCAAAGCACTTCTGACCGGGCAATCGAGGCCTCTGAGCTGGCTAGCCTGGTCGAGGCCATCGACGGGCGCCGCCCGGCTGTCTATGCCGATGTCGAGGCGGCGTTTGCCGCAGTCACCGCTTCGGGGCAGCCGACAATGGCTACCGGTTCGATCACAATTGCCGGAGAAGTCAAGGCGGCTTGCACAGGCAGGCCGCAACGCCAGCATCTGGCTTAGAGCAAATTTGCTAGAATTATTCAAGTAAAGGCCACTTCAGAGCGGCCAGCATGAACAGGAATGAGAAGGAACTATGGGCTTACAAGATGTCATCCAAGCGTTGGTGACCCCACAGTTAGAGGCCTTTGCGATCGCCGTGATCATCGTCATCGCCATCCTCTACCTGATTTCTGTGGTTTGGGTGATCCGCGACTCTTATCTGCGCGGGGCCAACCCGATCGTCTGGGGGCTGATTGCCCTGATACCCTTCATCGGGGCGTTCACCTATGCGATGCTGAGGCCGCCGATGCTGCTCTCGGACCGCGACGAGCAAGACCTCGACTTCACGCTCAAGCAGCGTGAGTTGCTAAAATACGGCGAGTGCGCCAACTGCGGCTACCCGGTCGAACGCGATTACCTGATGTGCCCGCAATGCGGCACCCAGCTGAAAAACGAGTGCCCCAGCTGCGGGCGCCCCCTCAACCCCGAATGGAAGGTCTGCCCCTACTGTTGCACCAAGGTGCATTAGTCGGCTGGCCTTCTCGATTCTCACCGACAGCGAAAGTAGATAAAAGATGCTGATCAATTTGCCTGACGGCTCGGCGCGCGAGCTTGAAGATGGCGTTAGCGCGGCCACGCTGGCCCAGTCCATCGGCCCCGGCCTAGCCAAGGCCGCCCTGGCGGCCAAGGTCAACGGCACGCTCTGCGACCTCGGCCACACCTTGGCCGACGGCGACACGGTCGAGATCGTCACGGCACGCTCGCCCGAGGCGCTGGACCTGCTGCGCCATTCCACGGCACATGTCATGGCCGCCGCCATCCAGGCGCTTTACCCGGCCACCGCATTCGGCATCGGGCCGGCCATCGAGGACGGGTTTTACTACGACATCGACTGCCCCGTCCAGCTTTCCCCTGATGACCTGGCGGCCATCGAGGCCAAGATGGCACAGATCATCGAGGCCGCAATACCCTTTGAGCGCCAAGACATATCACGCGGCCAGGCGCGCGCGCTCTTCTCAGACCAGCCCCTGAAGCTCGAGCTAATCGACGAGCTGCCCGAGAGCGAGGTCATCTCGGCCTACCAGCTGGGCAGCTTCTGCGACCTCTGCCGCGGGCCGCACCTGCCCAACAGCTCGTTTGTCAAGGCCGTCAAGCTGACCAAGCTGGCGGGGGCCTATTGGCGGGGCGACAACACCCGCCCCACGCTCCAGCGCGTCTACGGCAGCGCTTGGTTCAGCCCGGCCGACCTCGAGGCCTACCTCACGCGCATCCAAGAGGCCGAGAAGCGCGACCACCGCAAGCTCGGCCGCGAGCTCGGCATCTTCATGACCGACGACCGCGCCGGGGTCGGCCTGCCCCTCTACCTGCCCAACGGCGCCCGCGTCATCCGCCTGCTCCAAGAGTGGCTGCGCAAAGACCTCTACCGCGCCGGCTACGACGAGGTCATCACGCCGCACATCTACAACGCCGACCTCTGGAAGCAGAGTGGCCACTACAACTTCTACCACGACAACATGTACTTTTTTACCATCGACGAATCGGCCGAAAAGGACCAAAGCAAGCTGGCCGAGTACGCCGTCAAGCCCATGAACTGCCCCGGGCACGTCTTGCTCTACGACTGCGAGCTGCGCTCGTACCGCGACCTGCCGCTGCGCTTCTTTGAGTTTGGCACCGTCTACCGCCACGAGATGAGCGGTGTCGTGCACGGCCTCTTGCGGGCACGCGGCTTTACCCAAGACGATGCCCACATCTTCTGCATGAAATCGCAGGTGATCGACGAGGTCGTGGCCATCCTCGGGCTGGTCGACCACATCATGGGGACCTTTGGCTTCAGCTACAGCGCCGAGATCTCGACCCGCCCCGACAAGTCTATCGGCTCGGACGAGAACTGGGAGTATGCCACCGATTCTTTGATGGAGGCCTGCCGGCGCTTTGACCTGGCCTTTGACATAAACGAGGGCGACGGCGCCTTTTATGGCCCCAAAATCGACATCAAAGTCAAAGACGCCATCGGCCGCACCTGGCAGCTCTCGACCATCCAGGTCGACTTCAACTTTCCCGAGCGCTTCAACCTCACCTACCGCACGGCCGAGAACACCAGCGAGCAGCCCTGGATGCTGCACCGCGCGATCTTTGGCTCGCTGGAGCGCTTTTTAGGCATCCTCATCGAGCATTACGCCGGCGCCCTGCCACTCTGGCTGGCACCCGTCCAAGTCGCCGTCATCCCCATCGCCGACCGCCACCTCGAGTACGCCGCCAGCGTGCGCCGCGCGCTCGAAAGCGTCGGCGGCCGCGTCACCGTCTACGACCAAAACGAGCCGATGCGCTCCAAGATCGCCAAGGCCCAGCTGGCCAAGACCCCCTACATGCTGGTCGTCGGCGACAAAGAGCAAGCGGAGCAGGCCGTGGGCGTGCGCGAACGCACGGCCGGCGACCAAGGCATGCAGCCCTTGGCCGACTTCGTCCGCATCATCGAGGCCTCAGGGGTCTAAACGATCATGGACTGGACCATCGTTTACTCGGCTGTCGGTGTTTGTGCAGCATTGCTGGCCGGCTACCTCATCCGCCGCAACCTCAAAAAGCCGCCTGCCCAGCGGCAGCCCAGCACTTCTCCCCTTAAATCGCTTGAACCTGATGAGAAGGCGGCGCTGTTTGCGCTGTTTGAGCCGACGGCCATGCCCTTCATCAGGCTCACACCGGCACTCAAGCCCACGGGCGTCTTTGATTGCAAGGTGGGCGGCACACCCTATCTGCCGCCGCTGTTCGACTACCCCCACAACACCAGCCCCGGCAGCAATGGCGGCCCTCTGAGGCTGCTTGTCCAACTGAACTTTGGGCAGCTGCCGCATCTGCCAGGGTATCCCCAGAATGGCATTCTCCAGGTCTACATCGCCGACGATAGCAATGACGACCTGTATGGCCTGGACCGGCAGCACCCAACGGCGCAGGCGGCCTGGCGGGTGGTCTACCACAAAGACATCGTGGACGACGAAAGGCGGCTGCAGCCGGCCCCGCCCCTAGACGATGCCAAAGAGGCGTACTTTCCCCTCAATGGCGAGTTTGGGCTCGAGGCGCAGCTGGCAGAGCAGGCGCTGAGCCGGACCGACTACCGCTGGAACGCTTTTTTTGAGCAGACGGTCGCGCCCAGCCCGCTCTACCAGTCGCTTCAGGTAAAGTATTCAGAGCTTGAGCTTGAGATCGCGCTGGCCGAGCTGACCGTGCCGCTCGACCTCAAGGTCGGCGGCTACCCCCAGTTCACCCAGGCGGACCCACGCGACGGCAGCGGTCTAGAAGCCTATTCACAGCTTTTGGTGCAACTAGATTCTTGGGAAGCCGACAACGGCATGGGCATCTTGTTTGGCGACTACGGCGTGGCCAATTGGTTCATCAAGCCCAGCGCCTTGGCGGCCCGCGACTTCTCAGACATACTCTACAACTGGGATTGCTATTGATACGCAACGCACCGCGCGTTAACCCAAGGGGGGCGGCCACCGATGCTGCTGCTTGACGCCTTTCGCGTGCA
>WRFC01000077.1 GCA_009779015.1 Coriobacteriia bacterium
CCAGGCCGATGGCCAGACCAGCGCCCAGGCCGATGGCCAGACCGGTGCCCAGGCCGATGGCCAGACCAGCGCCCAGGCCGAGACCGTGATCGTGAATACGGTGACAGCCCAAGGGGCACGCAACAACGGTGTGCTCCAAGACGCCGATACCGACACGGTCCAGACACGGGTCATCGCGCCCTTTACCGTGCTCTCGGCCAGCCATGGCCTGCAGTCCTCTGAGACCCAGACCGTGGGCACGGTGACCATGCCGGTTATCGTGCGCGCTACCACGCCAAAGACCGGCGATGACCCGGTCCTTTTCAGAGTCGGCTTCGGATTGCTTTTGGCCGGCCTTTTGTCTGTCGCGTTGGCCTATTGGTCCCGACTGCGCAAAAAGGCCAGGCCAAGCGCCCACTGACGCCAAGCACCAACTGATGCCAGGTTCATGAGGGACTTTGCTGGCAGCTGACACTCTAACCTGGCTGTATCTTTCCAGGCACTCCTCAATCCTTTAGGTTTTGACGAGTGCCTGGAGCTTGCTATACTATTGTTAGAACAAATCAACTTATTATTCTCGTTTATTAAAGGGGCTCTGTGAGCACGTGAATCCTGTCATTGTTATTCCTACGTACGTGGGGGGGCGCCGCCGCGACATGGCTAGCGACGATGGCGGCGTGGTCGGCACGTATGACCATGTGACCCCGCTCACGCATAACGGCGAGCTCCCGCGCTGTTTGAGCTCGCTCAAAGCCCAAGGCCTGGGTACGCCCGTGATCATCTTGGTCTCAGCGCCCAAAGAGGTGGCCGAGCAGGCCTCGGCCAAGATCCACCGCTTGGCTGCACCCTTTGCCGCCGACTTTCCGATCCAAGTCATCGATGCCCAGACCACCAGCCAGCTCCAAGGCCGGATGCGCGAGCTCGGCTTTACCCAGATGCTCGAGGGGGTGACGCTGAGGGGCTATGGGGCGATTCGCAACGTCGGCCTTCTGGTGGCAGCACTGAGGGGCTTTACCGAGCTGGTCTTTATCGATGATGACGAGATCGTCACAACCCCGGGCTTCCTCGATGACGCGCTCTATGGCTTAGGCAAGCTCTCGCCCAAAGGCGTGCCGATCCTCGTCAAGTCGGGCTACTTCACAGCCGAGCATGGCGGTTGGAAGTCGTCGCAGAAGAAGTCTTGGTACAACCGCTTTTGGACGCAAGGCGAGCTCTTTAACAAATGGATGTCTAAAGCCATGTCCTCGGCACGCCTCTCGCTTTCCAATGTCTTGAACGGCGGCTGCATGGCCATCCACCGCGAGGCCTTTAAGCGCATCGCTTTTGACGCTTGGATCAGCCGGGGAGAAGACCTCGACTACCTCCTCAACGTCTTGATGTATGGGGGGCGGGTCTGGTTTGACAACAGCTGGTCGCTCAGGCATGCCCCGCCGACCGTGCGGACCGAGGGACAGCGCTTCAGGCAAGACATCTTCCGCTGGGCATACGAGCACAGAAAGCTCGAGTTCTCGCGCTCGCAGATCGACTTACTGCAGATCCAGCCGCACGCCCTCGATCCTTATCCCGGGTCGTTCTTAGAGCGCTCGGTCAATACGCGTGCTTTTGCCACGGCCCTGCTGCGGACTTTGGGCCGTCCGCGCGACCGCCAAGGGTATCTTAAGGCCGCCATCGCCGCCACCCGTGAGGCGCAAGACTACGCGGTTGCCAATTGCTCGCGTTATTTTGACTTCCAGCGCTGTTGGCCAAAGATGATGGCCGACCTCGAGACCGACCCCTTGTCCGAGCAGATTGTCAGGGCAGGCATGGTTGAGGCCATAGACCCCGAAGACTATTGATGGGCGTCACGCTTGCCTCCGGGCTTAAAGGCTGTTTATGAGCATCGTGCCGGCCTTGTTGCTGGCTGTTGTTGCCGGGTTGGCCATCGGCATCCTGTCCGGGATGTTCGGCATCGGCGGCGGGGCGATGTTCGTGCCTTTGCTGCACCTTTTGTTCCAAGTCCCGATCCTCAATGCCTCGGCCAGCTCGCTTCTGGCCATTGCGCCAACGGCACTTTCGGGCACACTCAGGCATCTGCGCCAGAAGACCGTGAATATCCGCTCGGCCCTCTTCTTTGGCATCCCCGGTGCCGCCGCCTCTAGTGGCTCGGCACTTTTGGCCGGATCTATGCCTTCCGAGGCCATATTGGCTTTGACCATCGCTGTGATCGTCTTCTGTGCCTACCGGGTCTTCAGAGAGGCACTCAAAAAACCGATCGATGACGAGGGGCGGACCTCTAAAAACCGTCTCAAGACACAGCGCGGCTACATTCTGGCCTCTATCGCTATCGGCCTATTGGCCGGCTTCATCGCCGGGCTCGTCGGTATCGGCGGCGGGTTCATCATCGTCCCCTTCGGCATTGCCATCCTCGGCATGACGATGAAGGAGGTTTCGGCCATTTCGCTCTTGGCAATCTTCATTATTGCGATTCCAGGCATTATCGTGCATGCCATGCTCGGCCATATCTGGTATCTTTATAGCATTGCGTTAGCTCTTGGGACTATTCCGGGCGCTTCGATCGGTGTTTGGCTTTTGTCGCGCGTACCTGAGCGGGCTTTGCGTTTCGCTTATGGCTTTCTTCTGGTTTTTTCCGGTATTATGCTCATCGTCAACCGCATTATACTTGGCTCTTAAAAAAGCATCTAGGAGGGTTGATTGCGCGGAAAGTTCACTTTAATTGAAATAGTGGTCTTCGTGTTCAGCGTCTTTTTGATGGCCGCTGCTGCTACGGTTGTGATCATGGGTGGGCATTGGGCGATCCTCCCGATCTGTCTTGTCTTTGTCTCGTTTGCCCTCTATGCCACAATCCGCCACACAGTCGATCCTGACCGTTTGCGGGCGCGCCAGACCGAGCGCGTCTTCAAGCTTTCGACCCAGACCCTCAGGCATCTCCAAGGTGGTTTCACGCAGGCCTCGGCCGAGGCCGTCTGCACACTTCTGCTCCCCGCCACCGCAGCCAACGCCGTGGCCATGTTTGACGAGTCTGAGCTGCTCGGCTATGCAGGCGCCGAAAAAGCGCTCCATCCTTTGGGCGAGCCCTGCGATGACGTCTCAATGCTCAAAGACGTCCAAGTCGTCTCGCTCAAGCCAACGGCCAACACCTCCATTGTCCCACCGACCCAGTTCCGCGCGGCCATCCTGGTGCCCATGGCCAACCGCAGCCAGCGGTTCGGGGCCTTGAAGTTCTATTACCGGTATGACCGGCGCATCGATGAGGCCGAACAGGCCTTGGCCGAAGGCCTGGGCTCGCTCTTAAGCATGCAGATCTCACTGGCCGAGCTCGAGCGCCAGCGCGAGTTGGCCTCGACCATGGAGCTGAAGGCCCTTCAGGCCCAAATCAACCCGCACTTCCTCTTTAACACCATCAACACCATCGCCTCGCTGATCCGCACCGACCCCGTACAGGCACGTGTCTTGCTGCGCGAGTTCGCGAGCTTTTACCGCTACACCCTCGAAGGCTCGCTCAGCTGCATCACACTCGAGCAAGAATACCTCCAGACCTTGCGCTACATGGGCCTTATGGTGGCGCGCTTTGGAGAAGACCACATCATCCTCGACGCTACGATCGAACAGGCGCTGAAAAGCCTGGCCGTACCCTCATTCATCATCCAGCCGGTGGTCGAGAACGCGATCACGCACGCCCGCAAGCCCGATGAGCCACTGCATCTGAAGCTCAATGTCTGGTGCCAAGGCGGCGAGGCCCTAATTGATGTGACAGACGATGGCGTCGGCATGGATGCCGAGACATTGGCCCATCTGTTGGACCCCAATCAAGAGTACCGCAGCATCGCCCTACGCAATGTCGAAAGCCGGCTGCGGGGGTTCTTTGGCTCCCAGGCCGGCTTGCAGATCCAGTCTGAACTGGGGAGGGGAACACACGTCCGCCTCAACCTCGGTCATGTCCAAATCCAAGGAATGGAGTGTCTATGATGAGAGCAATTATCATTGATGACGAGGCACCGGCGCGCTCTGAGCTGCGCTACCTGCTCGAAGCCTCGGGAAGCGTTGAGGTCGTTGCCGAGTCGGCCAGCGTGCGCTCGGCACTTGCTGAGTTAAAAGAACAGGGTGCAGATGTCATCTTCTTAGACATCAATATGCCCGGGCTGAACGGCTTGCAGCTGGGGGAGGCGCTGATGCGCCTGAAAAACCCACCGGCCGTCGTCTTTGTCACGGCCTACAGCGAGCATGGTGCCGCCGCCTTTGACGTCAATGCCGTCGATTACCTAGTCAAGCCCGTCGAGACGTCCCGCCTGATGCAGGCCCTGGTCAAGGTCAGCCAGCATCTGGCCTCGCAGGCCAAGCTCCAACAAGTGAAAAAGGTCCTGGTCGAAAAAGGCGGCCGCCGCGTCATGTTGCCCGTCCAGCAGATCCATTTCATCATGGCTAAAGACGACTACTCATATCTATATACCGACGACGACCGCTACCTTTCGTCCGACCCGCTCTCGCAGTTCGAGACCGAGCTCTCAGAGCATGGCTTCTTTCGCGTGCACCGCCGCTTCCTTGTCAACCTCAGCCAGATCAAAGAGCTGATCCCCGTCCAGGGCGGCGGCCTTTTGCTCAAGCTCCAAGGCGAAGAGGACGAGATCCCGGTCTCACGCCGGCGCGTCGCCTCGCTAAAAAAGGCCATGCGGCCTTAACGCCGCGCCCCGCGCTTTCGCCTCAGCGCCCGCCCAGGCCAAAGGCGCCAAAGACCAGGTCTAAGGCCTCCCGCAACGAGATGCCGTTGATCAGGGCCGTCGCGGCAATGCTGACAAACGCCATCAGCACGGCTCCGAGCAGTATCAACAAGACTATGCGGAGAAACGCCAGCGCTTTACTGCCGCTTCGCTGGCTTTTACTCGATTGGGTCTCGGGGAACTCATGGCGGACGATGATCTGTTTACCCGAAGGCAGGACCATTGTCGTGTCGTTGCCATCCTCCTCAAAGCTCGTCTGACCTGTCGGGCCGGCCGCTAATTGGCCGTCCGTCAGCTGGCTGGGCCTTGCGGCCGGCGGGGTAGCCGACGGTGCGGCCG
>WRFC01000078.1 GCA_009779015.1 Coriobacteriia bacterium
AGGGCGAGGATGACGCCGACGATGCTTTCGCCGCCGAGCAGGCCAGAGGCGATGACCACTCCGTCTTCGCGTTTGGACCAGGCCGGCGCCAGGCGGCGCACGATAAAGGCCACCAGGGCCCCCACGGCAACCGTTAGGCTGAGGTAGAAGGGCAGGTAGACGCCGAGCCCGAGCGTGATCACGGGCGCCTTTAAGAGGTAGGCGACGGCGCCGATGGCCAGGCCGATGAGAAAGGCCGGCAGGTGCGGGATGCCCGCCACCATCGAGGCCACGGCGGTGGCCTGGGCGGCGATGAACTGTTTGTCCGGCCCAAAGCTGCCGGCCCCGTAGGCGTGAAAGAAGAGCAGGATGATCAGCGTACCGATGACGGCGCCGGCCACACCGCCGATGCTGACGCCGATCCATTGCGCCTTGGGGTCGGTGCCGAGGATGCTGCCGGCCTTGAAGTCGTTCATCAGGTCGCCGACAAAGCCGCAGGCCACGGTGGCGATGGCGGCCACCAGAAAGGCCTCGATCCCACCCAGGTGGACGGCCAGCGTGATGACCAAAAGGATGATGACGCCAAAGACCTCCATTGGGTTGAGGCCGGCCTGGCCGGTGGACTGGGCGGCCATCGTCATGACCAGCCAGACGAATAACACCAGTAAGAGCGAGGCCGGCAGCCCCAGCCCGACGACAAAACCCAAAACCAGAACGAGGGCGGCCAAGAAGAAGGGCGCCCAGCGCAAAGAGACGATCGCTTCTCCCCTTGAAGAGCGCACCAGTGGGGCAAAGAGGCTTTTGGCGCGGGGGATGACCTCTTTGATGACGATGCCTACGCCACAGCCGATCATCAGGCCGATGCCTAAGCTGACGCGGATGTTGCCGGCCAGCTCGAGGGGCAGGCCAAAGAGCTGGGTGCCGCCGACCATGACGCCAAAGTTGCCGATGATGCCGCCGATGATCCAGACCAGGGCGGCCAAGGGCCCGATCATAAAGCCCATGGCCAGAGCCATCGGACTGGCATAGATGCCAAAGTTGACGCCGGGCAGCGAGACCTTGCTAAAGAACATCTGAGGGATCACCAGAAGGCCGTCGCGCAAGAAGGCAAAGAGCCCCGAGATGCCCATCGAGCCAAAGAGCAGGGCGCCCTTGCGCCCGCCCTGATCGCCGGCCTTCAAGGTCTC
The DNA here is from genome assembly GCA_009779015.1 of Coriobacteriia bacterium. GTDB lineage: Bacteria > Actinomycetota > Coriobacteriia > Coriobacteriales > UBA8131 > WRFC01. The sequence goes on from WRFC01000078.1 coordinate 1,167, forward strand.
GGCGGCGCCGCGCCCGATGGGGAAGGGCAGCTGGCTATCGACCACGAAGTGCTTGCGAAAAAGCGCCGTGGCCACGACGCCCAGGCCGACCCCCGCGAGAGCGCAGACCAAAAGCTTCCACCAGGGGAGGTCGATGTTGCCGAGGGCGATGTAAATGCCCGGCACGGTAAAGGCTAGGCCGCCGGCCACCATGGCACCGGCGCTCATCACGCTGGCCGAGACGCTGGCCTCGTTGATGTTGGTGGCGCGGGCGCGGGGCAGGCGGCTCATGGCCTTGAGCGCAAAGAGGGCGAGGAGCACGACGAAGAAGATCGGCCAGGGCAGCGCTCCGAGCTTGAGCGCGACGTAGACCGAGCTGGAGGTGATGATCACGCATCCGACGAGGCCGATCAAGAGGCCGCGCAGGCTGAGCTGCTCTTTAAAGCTTGGCATCGAGAGAAAACACTCCTTGTTTTGGCATCGCCCCTCTGTTTATCTTTCACCCAAGATATTTATAATGGCGCGCTTCTGGGCATCGAGAAAGGCACTGTCTGGGCATAGCGCTATAATCAATGAGCTTGTATGATAGCAGAGAATTACAAAAAGGCGCTTCTGCGCGAGGCGCATGGCAACGGCTTGAGAGCGTGGGCGCGGCTGCGAGGCGCGGCGGCGCGGCGACCCGGCGGGCGTGGCGGCGGCCCGGAGGGCGCGGCGGCGCGGCAACGGCTTGAGAGACGGATAGGAGGCAGGCCAGTGGCTCTACCAGAACTGATAGCTCGGGCGCTTGCCACTATCGGCCCCCGGCTGGGCGCGCGGCCAGAGGCCGCCGTGGTCCTCGGCTCTGGCCTCAGCGGCTGCGCCGAGGCCATCGAGCTCGAGTGCGCCATCGACTTCGCTGACATCCCGGGCATGCGGGCGAGCACTGCCCCCGGGCATCTGGGGCGTTTGCTTTTTGGCCGCCTTGCGGGGCGGCAGGTGGTCTGCATGCAGGGGCGCCTGCACTATTATGAGGGCCTTCAGCCGACCGAGGTGGTCTTTCCGATCCAGGTCATGCGGGCCTTGGGCGCCCAGACCCTGATTGTCACCAATGCCGCCGGCGCAATCAACACGGGCTTTGCAGTCGGCGACATCATGAGCATCACCGACCATATCAACCTGACCGGTGGCAACCCCTTGACCTGGGGAGAAGAGACCGGCCTGGCTGACTGCCTGGACATGAGCTATTGCTACACGCCGGCCCTGCGCGACCTTACCAACGCGGTCGCCCAAGAGCAGGGGCTGGCCCTGCACCAGGGCGTCTACCTGGGCGTGCGGGGGCCGAACTTTGAGACCCCGGCCGAGATCCGCGCCTTTCGCGCCTTGGGCGCCGATGCCGTGGGGATGTCGACGGTGCTCGAGGTGATTCAGGCCGTCCAGCTGGGAATGGACGTCATCGGGCTCTCGATGATCACGAATATGGGGGCCGGCATCACAGGGCAAAGGCTGGGCGGCGATGATGTTTTAAGGGCTTCTTTGGCCGCAGCCGCCAAAATGGAAGGCCTGATCATCGGCATCCTGCATAGACTGGGTTAGAATTGCCTTTGCATGTTTGGAGAAGACTCGCAAAATACCGTTCATAAAGCTGGCGTCGTACGGCGTCGGCGCAAGCGTAACTTTCCGATCCAGGCCATTTTGATCGTCGTCTTGGCCATCTGTGCGTTCTTCTTGTTCTTGATCGCGATCGCGGCGCTTGAGATCTTGGTCTTGAAGATTTAGGCCTGCCTCATATGTGGCCACGCTTCCGCAGACAAGACTTCATGAATATCGCCTTCTACCTGGGCACCCTCTTACTGTTTTTGGCGGCCACGATGTTGGTGCCGGTGATCGTCAGCCTGGTCTTTGCCGAGTATGCGATAGTTGCGCACTATGTTGTGGGCATCGGCTTTGCGCTGGCCGTCGGTTCGGCCCTGCGGCTCTTACGGGTCAGCCCCAAGGGCCTCGAGCGCCGACAGGCCATCGCCGTGACCGGCCTGGTCTGGATCGTGGCGGCCTTCGTCGGCGCTGTGCCGCTTTGGCTGTCCGGCGATTTTGCCTCGTTCTTTGATGCCTTCTTCGAGGCCGTCTCGTGCTTTACGGCCACCGGCCTCTCGCTTTGCAAAGACATCGACCATCTTTCGATGGGCGACCAGATGTGGCGCTACCTGATGCAGTTCCTCGGCGGCCAAGGTGTCATCGTCATCGCTTTGTCGCTCGGCATCTTCTCGCAGTCCGGCTCGGCCTTTTACACGGCCGAGGGCCGCGAAGAGTTCGTCATGCCCTATATCAAGCGCACCGCCCAGTTCATCTGGCGCTTTTCATCAATCGTCGTCTTGGCCGGCACGGTCGTTCTCACCGTGGTCGCCCTGACCTTGGGGTTTGCCCCGCTGCGGGCCTTCTTCCAAAGCCTCTGGATGACCATCGGCTCTTACGATACCTCGGGGTTTGCGCCCCAGAGCCTGTCGGTGACTTACTACCACTCGGCAATCTTTGAGTTCATCATCCTCGCCCTGATGGCCATGGGGGCCCTCAACTTTGCCATCTACGCACGCCTCTGGCACGGCAACTGGCGCGCCGCCATCAGCGATTTCTTCCGCGACCTCGAAATCAAGACGCTGGCCATCTGGACGCTGGTGATGCTCGTGGTCTTCATTGCCACAATGGTCGGCAACCAATATATCAACGGCCTCAGCACGGTCATCCGCCGAGGCGTCTTCACGGTCGTCTCAAACACCACCAACACCGGCTACCAGGTCTTCTCCAACGAACAGATGTCGGGCCTGCTGACCAGCGGCGCCTACATGATCTTGATCATCAGCCTGGCCATCGGCGGCAGCATCGGTTCGACCGCCGGCGGCATCAAGGCCCTGCGCGTCGGCATCATCGCCAAACAGATCGTCTCGCGCATCAAGACCTTGCTGCTCCCGGCCTCCGCCCGCGACACCACCAGCTACATCCACAACGGCCGCCGCCTGATCACCACCGAGACGGCCAACGCGGCCATGATCTTGACGCTGCTCTACATGCTCAGCTACCTGGCCGGCGCAGTGGCCGGCGTCGTGGCCGGCTACGAGGCGCTGCCCGCCACGCTCGAATCGGTCACGGCAGGCTCCAACGCCGGGCTCTCATCCGGCATTTTGACGCCCCTCACCCCGGCCTTTCTGAAGACCGTCTACATCCTTCAGATGTGGCTCGGGCGGCTGGAGTTCTTTACCCTGCTCGCCCTCTTCGCGGGCATCATCAGCTCGCTCAAGCCGCGCCGGGGCAAAGCCAAGGCCAAAGCCAAGGCCAAGGCATGAGCGCGCGCATCGGCCAAAGGGCGCTAGGGGCGCAAAGGGCGCAAAGGGCACCGATGGCGCAAGGGGCGCAAAGGGCACCGAGGACGCCAGGGGCACCGAGGGGGCAAGGGGCACCGAGGGCACCCAGGGTACCGAGGGCGCAAAGGGCGCAAAGGGCACCGAGGGCACCCAGGGTACCGAGGGCGCAAGGGGCGCAAAGGGCAAGCCTGGGGAGAAGACCGGGCTGCGGGCGGCCCGCACTTCTCCCGCTGACCGGGCAAAAGGCCGGGCGGCCCGCACTTCTATCGATTGTGTTCTTGGCCCTGAGCCTGGCGGTCGGCCTCTTGGGCGCCTGGCCGCAGACGGCCTGGGCCGCAGAGTTGAGCGACCAGCCGGCGGTCAACGCTACCAGCAGCGCTCAGGTGGTGGGCCCCACGGGCCCCACGGCCACGACCACGACCGAGACCGCGAACGGCCAAACGACGGTCGTCCAATCGACGATCGCCGACCTTGTAAACAACGGCACTTATATGAACGGCGGCACCTACTCGGTCGAGGGC
>WRFC01000079.1 GCA_009779015.1 Coriobacteriia bacterium
CCAAAACGAAGCGCCATCCAGCGTAATCTCCGCAGTCACCCCTTTGGCCACCACCAAACTCCAACCGATGCCCACCGCTCCGGGCGATGTCATCCTAATCTGATAAGAGCCACTGGCCGTGATAGTCAAAACGTCATACCCAAAATCGCCGAGTACGACGTGTTGCACTTCCCAACCAGTCGCCGGAGTGACCACCGGCTCTCCATAAAGCACACCGGTTATGTTCAAAGGCTTCACGCCGGTTGTCGTTGCTGGCTCATTTTGGCTGGGGAGAAGAGCGGGCTCATCCGAGGCATCAACGACCCCGGTGCCCTCAAGGCCATTGGGCGCCGAGATGACCACCCCGGCGCTGGCCGCCTGGGCAAACGCAATGAGAAACACAATGCCTATCGCCAGCGCGAGGATTATTGCCACGAGTTTTCTGATTGACCTAGCCATGTCTGTCTCACCTGTTCTTTGTTTGTATTGCTTGCATCAACTACCCAAACCGCCCCTGCGTAGCCCGGCATCCGCAGCAGCGCAGTCACCAAAGCAAGACAAAAGCAAAACAGCCATGTCAGGCAACAAGAATACCACAACTTTCAACAATTGTTTTTGATCTCTCACAATCTTTTTGGGCCAACCCGTCGGCCTCGCCCTTCTCCCCAGGCAATCGGTTACAATAAAATGACCGCTCAGGCGAGCCAAAGCACCCCGCAAACCCACGAAAGGCCAGACCATGTCAGCGCGCATCCTGATCGTCGAAGATGACGAGACCATCGCCCATATGATCGAGACGACCCTCGGCATCGGCGGCTATCAGTCCGCGATCTGCCTGGACGGCCTGGCCGCGCTCGAGGCCATGGGCAACGGTGACTTCGACCTTATTTTGCTTGATGTGATGCTGCCGGGCATCGACGGCTTCGCGGTCTTTGAGAACCGCCATAACAACACCCCGGTGATCTTCTTAACGGCCATGGGCGACGTCCCCAGCAAGGTCAAAGGCCTGCGCATGGGCGCCGAAGACTACATCACCAAGCCCTTCGAGGCCATGGAGCTGCTCGCCCGCATCGAGGTCGTGCTGCGCCGCACCCAGCCCGAGCACAAAGAGTACAGTTACGGCGACATCACGGTCGAGCCCGACCGCCACATCGTCCAACTGCACGGCCAAAAGGTCGACCTAACACCCAAAGAGTTCGACCTTCTTATCTTCTTCATAAAAAACACCGACATCGCCCTGACCCGCGAGCGCCTGCTCTCGGCCGTTTGGGGCTACGATTTTTCGGGAGAAACGCGCACCGTTGACACGCACATCCAGCAGCTCCGCAAAAAGCTCAAACTGCAAGAAGACCTGGTCACGATCCCGCGCCTGGGATACCGCTTGGAGAGGCGCAGCTAAGGCCAGCCCGGACATTGAAGCTTTGGCAAAAAATATTCCTCGTCACGCTGACGCTGGTAATCATCGTTGTGAATATCAGCTCGCTGATGCTGATGAAGAACAACCACGACCTGATTATCACGCGCGAGCAGCAATCGGCGGCGGCGCGCCACAGCTACCTGGTCTTTTACATCCAAAGCAGCATCTATGACACGCAGCTCTACGATCAGCTGGTCGATCTAGACACAGCGCGGGCGCAGATGCTGTTTCAGTCTGTGCTCAACTCGCAGGCGCCCACGGGCGTCGCGGCCGCGATCTATGAGGGCTCGCCCACGGGGCCGGTGCCGGTCTATAGCGTTAACGCGCAGCCCCAGGCCGCGATCCGCGGACTCTTGAACAACCCCGACTACCGTGACTATATCTCGACGATCGTCGAGGTCGAGGGCAAGACCTACCTGCTGATTGCCTCGGACATGCATCTGGTTGGCCTGCAGCCCGATGCCAGCGGCAACGAGCAGAGCTATGTGCTCGCCACCTCCACCGACATCAGCGACACCTACAGCCTCTTTCAGTCCGACTTCAACCGCGTGCGGGCAATCGGCATCGTCTCTGCCCTGCTCGTCGCGGGCATTCTTTTGGTCTTGGTGCGCGTCTTGTTGCGGCCGCTGCAAAACCTCTCTAGCACCACGCGGCGCATCGCCTCGGGCGACCTCGACCGGCGCGCCAACGTGCACGGCAACGACGAGGTGGCCGAGGTCGCGCGCAACCTCAACTCGATGGCCGAGTCGATCCAAAACAACGTCACGGACCTTGAGCAGCTGGCCGAGTCGCGCCAGACCTTCATCGGCAACCTGGCGCACGAGATGCGCACCCCCCTGACCTCGATCCTCGGCTATGCCGACATCTTACGCATCCAAAAAGAGGTCAGCGACGAGCAGCGCCAAGAGTACGCCAACGTCATCGTGAGCGAGACCAAACGCCTGCAAAGCCTGTCCGGCAAGCTCATGGAGCTGCTCTCGGTGGGCTCGATGCGCACCAACCCGACCGACCTCAGCTTTGAGACCCTGGCCACCGAGCTGGCCATGACCCTGCAGCCGATCTTCAACTCGCAACGCATGAACTTCGTGGTCGAGATGCCCGACGTCGATGTCGTCGTCCGCGCCGACTCCGAGCTACTCAAGTCGCTGCTTCTAAACCTCATCGACAACGCCATCAAGGCCTCGCCGGCCGAGTCCGAGATCGTCTTGTCGGCCATCCCCCTGACTCTGGCAGGCGAGCAAAACCAAGGGGAGAAGACCTCGGAGGGGGCACCCAGGCCTGCGGATGCCGTTGATTTAGCGGACAGCGCGGCGGGTGCGGCGGCGGCGGGCGCGGCGGCGGGCGCGGGTGCGGCTGGTACGGCGGAGGCGGGCGCGGCGGCGGCGGGTGCGGCGGCTCCGGCTGGTACAGCACCAGATACCGCAGCGGCTCAGAGCCCGACTCCAGCTGCGACACCGGTCAGCACCCAAAAGATCCGCATCAGCGTCCGCGACCAAGGCGTCGGTATTCCACCAGAGAAGATCCCGCTGATCACCGAGCCCTTCTTTACCCTCGACAAGGCCCGCACACGCCGACACGGCGGAGCCGGCCTCGGCCTCGCGCTCTGCGCCGAGATCGCCCGCGCCCATGGCAGCAAACTCAAGGTCGAAAGCCAGCTCGGCCAAGGGACGCTCGTCTATGTCGACTTTCCGCTCATCAGCTTGGGCAACGAGAAGTTTGGTGAGGCACAATGAAAAAACCCCACGGTAATATTCTGACGCTGCTTCTGGCGGCCGTGATTATCGCTGCGGGCGTCGTGCTGCCTCCCCTCATCTACCCTCTGATGGACCAGTACAGCAACAAGATCACGCAGCTCCAGGCCTCTGACACAGCATCGGTCGTCTTTCAAGAGCCGGTCTCGCTCTACCCCTGGAACGTCTACGACGAAAGCCGCACCCGTGAGCTCTACCCCAGCGAAGTCAACACGATCATCGAAAGCAAGGTCCCCGACTTCTTGCTCGGGTTCTTGCTCGCCCGGGGAGTCGACATCGATAGCAATACGGACTTTCGCGAGAGCCTGCTCTCTTCGTTTCGCTATCTCAGTGTCAGCGGCGACAGAGCCGAGGACTGCTACGTCTTAGAGATGGACCTGAACGGCGACGGGGTGCCAGACCTCAGCTGCGCCACCGACCTCAACGGCAACGTCATCTCGACGATTGTGCTGACCGATGACTACCAGACGATCCAAGTCGCCCTGCCCGCCTCGGTCAGCCCCGACCAAGCGGCGGGTGACACAGGTGCAGGTGCGGGCGCAGCGGCCAACCCGGCCACAGATGCGGATGCAGCTGGTACGGCGGATGCGGCCGGTGCGGGCGCAGCGGCCAACCCGGGTACGGTCACGGATGCGGCAGGCGACACGGGCACAGGTGCGGCGGATTCGGCGGATGCGACCGCTGGCGCAGATACAGAGACAACGGCAGCGGACGCGGCAAACGCAGCAGGCACGACAGACGCGGACGCAGACGCCGGCGCAACTGTCGCGACGGACGCGGGCACAGACGCCAGCGCGGCGGACACGGCGGACGCGGCAGACACAAACGCCAACGCACAGGCACCCAGCGACAACGCCGACACCCTGATCGTCAGCGTCCCAGACGCCAGCCAGGCGCCGGTGAACGAGAACCTCAACCTCTGGGCATTCGTCTACACCACGCAAAAAGAAGCCGAAAACCTCGCCTCGCCGGCCTTGGCCGACTCATTCACGCAGGTCGATGACTACTTTCAGGCCCAATACGGTTACGTCTTCACTAACTACCTGCGCTTCGTCTATGGCCTGCCCCAAAGCTCAGAGAGCGTGAGCGCCGATACCAACTCCAACCTCCGGCTCCTCGTTTTAAACAACAGCCAATACCAGTTCAACATCTACAACCTGCCCTCTTCGCAACGCGTCATCCTCTACCTCAACCCCCAGACCCGAGCCTGCGTCGGGTTCACGATCCAAGACCTCGAAAGCCGCTGAGCGCGACGCTGCCAGGCCAGAATAAAGCGGCCGCTGCAAGTCTTCTCCAGAAATGCCTGCCAAAGCCGCGTTTATCTCAGGTTATTCAAGTTTTACATATTCTTGACATCTAACTGACTCTATGCACGCATAGACGCTCTAGAATAGTTTTTGTTGATAAGGAAATAAAAGCGTGTTTCCTTACGCAGAGGCCGGATGGGAAGGCAGTGTCCCCTGGGTTGGTTCCCCCTCCTTGTGATTCATCCCACACTCCTTTCTTTCCCCTGATTTCCCCTCCGGCCTCGTCCAACTCTCAGCAGCCTATGGCAAGACTAGCCCCCTTGACCATAGCGAGAAAGTCCTTTGCTTCCCGATGTGGAGACAAAGGACTTTCTCGTTATGGGGAGAAAGCCCCTTGCCCGGCGCCCCGCCCGCCCCGATGTTCTAAGCATTAGCGTTGTGCGCTACGCGGGGCGCGCCCACGGGCTTGTTGCCCAGTAAAGGGCGGCAAAAGAAGAGGGAGAGGAACCGGGCGGTGGACGGGGG
>WRFC01000080.1 GCA_009779015.1 Coriobacteriia bacterium
ACGCCCAAGCGCTCCGAGGCGGCCTTCAAGGTCTCGTCCAGCATGTCCGAGAACCCGCCCTGGCCGTCGCCCTCGCTCATGCGCGCGGCCAGGTCGCCCTTGTCGCCGCTGAGCGACGACTTGAACATATCGTCCATCGTGGCCTTTCCGCCGCCACGCGCCTTAAAGTCGCGGATGAACTGGCTGCCGACGTTGCTGGTCATGATCACGATGGCGTTCTTAAAGCTGACCACGCGGCCTTGGCCATCGGTCAGGCGCCCGTCATCCAGCACCTGTAGCAAGATGTTGAAGACATCGGGGTGCGCCTTCTCGATCTCGTCTAGCAGCACCACGCAGTAGGGGCGGCGGCGCACGACCTCGGTCAGCTGCCCGCCCTCGTCATAGCCGACATACCCGGGGGGCGCGCCAATCAGCCGTTGGACGCTGAACTTCTCCATATACTCGCTCATGTCTAGGCGCACCATGGCGCGCTCGTCGTCGAACAAGAACTCGGCCAGCGCCTTGGCCAGCTCGGTCTTGCCCACGCCGGTCGGACCCAAGAACAAAAAGCTGCCGATTGGCTTGTTGGGGTCGGCCAGCCCGGCGCGCGAGCGACGGATCGCCCCGGCCACAGCGCTGACCGCGCGGTCCTGGCCGATCACGCGTTTGTGCAGCTCGTCTTCGAGGTGCACGAGCTTCTCCAGCTCGCCCTGCATCATCTTGCTGACCGGGATGCCGGTCCAGATGCTGACTACGTTGGCCACCTCTTCTTCGGTGACCTCTTCTTTTAAGAGGCCGCCGCCGGCCGCCTGGCGCACCTCTAGGGCCTCGGTGGCGGCTGCCAGGTCGGCCTCGAGGCGCGGGATCGTGCCGTAGCGGAGCTCGCTGGCGCCCTGCAGGTCGCCCTCGCGGGTCAGGCGCTCAGAGTCGCCCTGGGCCTTATCCAGATCGGCTTTGAGGGTCTGGACGCGCGTGATGGCCTCTTTTTCGTTGGCCCAGCCGGCCTTCAGCGAATCGAGCTCGGCCTGGATGTCGGCCATGTCGCGGCGCAGGTCGGTGAGGCGGGCCTGCGAGGCCTCGTCGCTTTCTTTGAGCAGGGCCTGCTCTTCGATCTGCATCTGGATCAGTTGGCGCTCGACGACGTCGATCTCTTCGGGCATCGAGTCGATCTCGATGCGCAGGCGGCTGGCCGCCTCGTCCATCAGGTCGATGGCCTTGTCGGGCAAAAAGCGGTCCGAGATATAGCGGTCCGAGAGCTCGGCGGCGGCCACCAGGGCGGTGTCGGTGATGCGCACGCCGTGGTGGATCTCGTATTTCTCTTTCAGGCCGCGGAGGATCGAGATCGTGTCCTCGACCGTCGGCTCGCCCACGTAGACGGGTTGGAAGCGGCGCTCTAAGGCCGCGTCTTTCTCGATGTATTTGCGGTACTCGTCCAGCGTGGTGGCGCCTATCGTGTGCAGCTCGCCGCGTGAGAGCGCCGGCTTGAGCATGTTGCCGGCGTCCAGCGAGCCTTCAGAGCCGGCACCCGCACCGACGATCGTATGCAGCTCGTCGATGAATAGCACAACGCGCCCCTCGGCGGCCTCGACCTCGCGCAACACGGCCTTGAAGCGGTCCTCGAACTCGCCCCGGTACTTGGCGCCGGCCAGCATCGAGGCGATATCCAAGGCCACGATGTCGCGGTCTTTGAGCGACGACGGCACGTCGCCGGCCACGATGCGTTGGGCCAGGCCTTCGACGATGGCCGTCTTGCCAGTGCCCGGCTCGCCAATCAGCACAGGGTTGTTCTTGGTGCGCCGCGAGAGCACCTGGATCGTCCGCCGGATCTCTTCAGAACGCCCGATCACGGGGTCGAGCTTGCCCGCCCGGGCGGCCTCGGTGAGGTTCCGCCCATAGTGCTCGAGCGCCTCAAATTGGGTCTTGGCGTCTTGGTCGGTAACCCGGGTCGATCCGCGCAGCTCGGCATAGGCCTGCTGCAGCCGCGCCTTGGTCACGCCGCCGGCCGCCAGCACCTTGCCGGCGCCGCCCTTATCGTCGGCCAGGGCGATCAGCAGATGCTCGGTCGTGACAAAGTTGTCGTCCATCTCGGCGGCGATCTTCTCGGCCGCCTCGATGGCCTTCGTAAAGCGCTGCGAGGGTATGGGCATGCCCATCGGGTTGCCGCTGGCGCTGACCTTGGGGGCGCGCTCGATCTCTTCGCTGATGGCTGTGTCCAGGGCCTCAGAGCTGGCGCCGACACGCTCGATGACGCTGTTCAGGTTGGCCTCGCGCGAGTCTAATAGCGCCTTCAACAGATGCTCGGGCTCCAGCGTCGAGCTCTGGGCATCGGCCGCCACGCCCATCGACTTTTGAAACGCCTCTTGCGAGGAGACTGCTAATTTATCGAGTCTCATAATGACCTTCTATCTATATTATCAACTCAGCCGTAAACTGTCGGCTGTCTCAGTCGCTTCTCAAAACCGCTGTTCAACCATCCAGCTTCCAAAGCCTAATGGCCTGCGAGCTGCTGCGCACGAGCGCTGTGGCCTGCTCGCGCAGACGCATCTCGTGGAGCCGCCCCTCAAGCCGCCCGATCCGCCGCCGCAGCCCCTCGACCTGCTCTTCGCGGGCCTCGAGGCGGTTCTGCAGGTCGATGATGCGCATCACGCCGGCCAGGTTGATGCCCTCGGCCGTGAGCTGCCCAATCAGCTCTAGGCGGTCGATATCGGCCTGCGAGTAAAGCCGCGTGTTGCCGGCCGAGCGCTGCGGCGAGACCAGCCCCTTGTTCTCATAAATGCGCAGCGTCTGCGGATGCAGGCCGGCCAGCTCGGCCGCCACCGAGATCATAAAAAGGGGTCTGTTGCGGTCATTGGCCATGGCGATCGCCGCCTTTCTCGTTGTTCGGGCGCGCTTCTGCAGGGCCTTGGGGAGAAGGTCCGGCGCCCGTCGGCCCGGCGCCCGCCGAGCCCGCCGAGCCCGTCGCGCCCGCCGCCGCGCCCTTGGCCTTGACTGCCGCCCGCGCCTGCAAGGCCTCTTTGATCAGAGGCCTAACGTCCCGCTCGCCCGCCTCGGAGGCGGCCACAAAGGCCTCTAGCGCGGCGCGCTGGGCGGCGCTCAGTTCTTTGGGCACAGCCACCCGCACGGTGGCCAAGAGGTTGCCGTTACCGTCGTTTTTCACGCGCGGCGCACCCTTGCCTTTGACCATAAAGACCTTGCCGTCCGGCGTCCCGGCGGGGACGCGGATCTTCACATTCGTGCCATCCGGTGCCGGTATCACGACATCGGCCCCCAAGGCGGCCTCGGCAAAGCTCAGCGGCAGGTCGATCAAGACATCGGCGCCTTGACGTTGATAGAGTGCCGAGGGCTTGATCGAGGTAACGATGATCAGGTCGCCCCGCTCGCCAGCGGCCTTGCCACCCTTGGCCTTGCCCGGGCCGCCACCCTCGTTGGCACCCGTGCTGCCGCGGCCCTTGTAGCGGAGCTTGCCGCCTTCGACCGCGCCGGCCGGCACCTTGACCTCGATGCTTTGCTCCGAGCCGTCGCTGGTGCGGACAGTCACGCGCTTCTGGGTGCCAAAAAAGGCCTCTTCAAAGCTCAACTCCAAAGTCACCTGGACGTCGCGGCCACGGGCTGCCCGACCCTTGGCGCCCCTGCCGCCCTTGCCGCCGGCCTGGTCGGACGACTTGTTGTTCGAAAAGTCCCAATCTGTGCCAAAGGCACCTTCGCCCCGGCTGATGCGGCTGAAGATGTCGCTGATGTCGCCAAAGTCGCTGACCACAGTGCGCCAGCCGCCGCCTTGGGCCTGACCGGCCTGTCCGGCCCGGCCGCCCGCGCCGCCCCAGTTGAAGGGCATGCCGCCGGCCGCCCCGGCACCGCCCGCAGCGGCGCCGCTAAAGGCGCCAAAGCGCAGCATGTCGTCGTATTCGGCGCGCTTCTGTTGGTTAGAAAGCACGTCATAGGCGTTGCTGATCTCTTTGAACTTGGCCTCGTCGCCACCGGCATCGGGGTGGTGCTTGCGTGCCAGCTTCTTAAAGGCCTTCTTTATCTCATCGGTGGAGGCATCCTTTTTAACCCCCAGGATCTCGTAATAGCTCTTCTCGGTCGTGACCATCTGCCTCGCACCTCCTTGCTCTCGAATTCAGTATTGTCCGTTCGCTTGTGCTGCTTGTCTCACTTGTACTGCTTGTCTCATTTGGCACCGGGCGTGTCGGCTGGCGCAGGCGTGTCGGACGCCTGGGCGGCCTCGGGCGCCTCTTTGGGCGCGCACGGCCCGCCCGTGCTGACGGCCACCATAGCGGTACGCAGCACGCGCCCGGCCATCTCGTAGCCCTTCTGGTAGACGGCCTTGACGCTCTCGTCGGGCAGGCTGGCATCCTCGATGCGCGCCACGGCGTTGTGCAAGTTCAGGTCAAAGGGCTCGCCCAGCGGGTCGATGACCTTCACGCCCTCGCGCTCCAGGACCTCTTGGAACTTGCAGATCACGGCATTGATGCCGCTGGTCAGCTGCTCAACGCTACAGTTCTCGGAATGCTCGACCGCACGCTCGAGGTCGTCTAGGACCGGCAGCATCCGCTCAATCAGGTGCGCGGCCGCCCGCTCGCGCTCGAGCTTGCGCTCGGCCTCGGTGCGCTTGCGGTAGTTGTCCCAATCGGCCTGGAGCCGCACATAGCGGTCCTCGGCCTCGGCCAGTTCGGCCAGCACCTGGCCCAATTGGCCGTCTGTGCCAGCGTCGGCCTGGGTCTCGCCGGCCTCGATCTCGTCCGGCTCCAGGGCACCGCCCGGCGCGCTACCAGCCTGGGCAGCCCTGGCCCGTTGGCCAAATGCCGTATGCGTATGCGCCCGCGAGCCGCCCCCATAGCCGTTGGTGTGCGAGTACTCGGCCTCAGAAGCACCGGCTCCCGCGTTAAAACCCTCGTTTGTATGGTTAGAAGTGCGACCCGGCATTCCG
>WRFC01000081.1 GCA_009779015.1 Coriobacteriia bacterium
ATAAACCCGATCTCGGCCGTATGATGGACATGCGTGCCACCGCAGAGCTCACGCGACTCTGACCCGGCCTCGATGACCCGGACCTGCGAGCCGTACTTCTCGCCAAAGAGGGCAGTCACGCCGGCGGCGCGCGCCTCGTCCAGCGTTGTCTCGTGGCTGGTGACCTCGGCATCCTCCATGACCATGGTGTTGACCAGGTCTTCGACAGCGGCCAGCTGCTGGGGGCTAAGCGCCTCAAAGTGCGTGAAGTCAAAACGCAGGCGGTCGGGCGCGACCAGCGAGCCGGCCTGCTTGACATGGTCGCCCACCACCTTATGCAAAGCATGGTGGAGAAGATGGGTGGCCGTATGGTTGCGTTCGATGCGTTCGCGGCGTTGGCGGTCGATGGTGGCCGTGACCCGGTCGCCGACCTTGAGGGTGCCTGTAGCCTGGCCGATGTGGGCAAAGACGTGGTCGTGGCCGTGGGTGTCCAAGACGGTGAAGAGGGCTGCTGGGCTGTCGGGGCTGCTGGTACCGTCACTATTGCCACCGCCGCCCGCGCTGCCGTCGCTGGCACCCCCGCCAACGCGGCTGAGCCAGCCGGCATCGCCGACCTGCCCGCCCATCTCGGCGTAGAACGGGGTAGCGGCCAAGACCACCTGGGCGGCCTGGCCTGCGCTGACCTCATCGACCCGGCGGGCCTTGCCCTCCTCCTCGACAATCAACGCTAGCACGCTAGTTTCAATGCTCGAATCGCTGTAGCCGACGAAGCGGGTCGGGCCAAACTCGGTGGCCAGGTCGCTGAAGACCCCGCCCAGCGTTGCCCAAGCATCGTCGCGGACGGCAGCCCGGGCACGGGCGCGTTGCTTCTCCATATGCTCTTCAAAGCTGGCGCGGTCAACGCTGACGCCGGCCTCGGCGGCGATCTCGATGGTCAGGTCGATGGGGAAGCCGTAGCGGTCATGCAGCTCAAAGGCGGCCTGGCCGCTGAGCACACCGCCGCGGTCGAGCGGTGCCAGGGCGGCGTCGAGGTAGATTTGCCCGGTGCGCAGGGTCTGGGCAAAACGTTCTTCTTCGGCCGTGACGATACGCTCGATGAGCGTCTGGTTCTCGACGATCTCGGGGTAGACGTCGCCCATCTCGGCGATGATGGCGCGGATGTAGTTGACCAAGAACGGGGCCTCGATGCCCAGCAGGTGGCCGTGGCGCATGGCGCGCCGCAAGAGGCGGCGGAGCACAAAGCTGCGGCCTTCGTTGGAGGGCAATATGCCGTCGCCGATCATGAAGGTGAGCGCCCGCGAGTGGTCGGCGCAGATGCGTAGCGAGAGGTCGAGGCCTGTGTTGAGGCCGCCATAGGGGTGGCTGCTGAGCCCTTCGCCGACTGCGATCAAACCGCGCAGGACATCGGTCTCAAAGTTGCTTTTGGCGCCTTGGAGGATCGCGGCCGTGCGTTCGAGGCCCATGCCGGTGTCGATGTTCTTTTTGGGCAGGGGCAGCAGCGTGCCGTCTTCTTGGCGGTCGAACTGCGTAAAGACGCAGTTCCAGTATTCTAGATAGCGGTCGCAGTCGCAGCCCGGGCCGCAATCGGGCTGACCGCAGCCGAACTCGGGGCCCTGGTCGTAGTAGAGCTCGCTGCACGGGCCGCAGGGGCCGGTCGGGCCGGCCGTCCAAAAGTTGTCTTTCTCGCCCAGGCGGCGGATGCGCTCTTCGGGCACGCCCAGACTCTTCCAGATCTCGATTGTCTCGTCATCGTCCAGGTAGACCGTAAAGTAGAGCTTTTCAAAGTCAAAGCCCAGGACATCGAGCGAGAACTCCAGTGCCCAGGCGCACATCTCGTTTTTAAAATAACCGCCGAAGGAGAAGTTACCGAGCATCTCGAAGAAGCTGAGGTGGCGGCCGGTGGTGCCGATGATGTCGATGTCGGTGGTACGCACGCATTTTTGCACCGAGGTGGTGCCGATGTAGGGCTCTTCGAGCTGCTTCAGCTGCAAGAACCAGGGCTTGAACTGCACCATGCCGGCGCTGGTCAAGAGCATTGAGGGGTCATCGGGGATCAATGAGCTGGAGGGGACACGTTTGCAGCCTTTGGCCTCAAAAAAACTCAGGTACTTCTCGCGTAATTCTCTGGCTTTCACTTGTCTGTGTCCTCGTTTTTCTCGTTTGGGTTGCCCGGGTTGCCCGGGTTGCCCGGGCTGTCTGGGTTGCCCGGGTTGTCTGGGCTGTCTGGTTTTTCTGGTCTATCGGGTTGGTCGTCTGCGGCAGCTTGACCGCGGCCGCCCCTCTTGGCCGCTGGGGTCGGGATGACGATCTTGTGCTGCTCTTTGAGCTTCTCGCCAGTCTTGCCCTTTTTGTTCTGCGGCTCGCGCAGGCTGCCGACCATCTGGTAGGTGCGCCCCTGGAACAGGGCACCGTCCGAGCTGGCCAGGTCGCGGCCCGTGCGCTCTTCAAAATAGTGGACAAAGATGCTCTTGATGGCCGCCAGCAGCGGCACGGCGCCGATCAGGCCGGGCAGCCCGGCCAGCGCGCCACCGGCAAAGACCCCGACCAGCACGACCGAGGGGTGCAGCTTGACGGTCGCCGACATCACGCGCGGCGTGATCAGGTTATCGGTCAGCTGTTGGGCGACGATTGTGATGATGATGGCCAGGATCGCCACCAAGGGCGAGATGAAGAGCCCGAGGATGGCCACGATGGTGCCCGTGATCCAGGGGCCGATGTAGGGGATGAAGTTCATCAGCGCGGTCAAGAGGGCGAGCAAGACCGGGTAGGGCAGGCCGATGATGGCAAAGCCGATACCGGCCATCGTGCCGGTGCAGGCCCCGGCCACGACCATCCCCTTGAGGTAGCCGCCCAAGGCCCGTGAGCAAGCGCTGGCGATGAAGCTGAGGTCATGCGAGAAGCGCGGGCCGGCGATGATGCGGAACTCGCGGCCGATGGTCGGCAGGTCCTTGAGGATCCAGTACCCGACGATCAGGGCGACCACGAAGATGACCACGGCGGTGATTGCGCTGGTGCCGATGGTAATGGCCGTGCTAGGCGCCGAAGAGGCGAACCCGACGGCCCACTGCGTGATGTTGGTGCCCGCCGAGGTTATGATCTGCTGGACGTTGCTGTCTTCAAGCAGGTAGCTGTACTGCTGGTAGATGTCCGAGAAAAAGTGCGTGGCCTGGTCGACGTAACCAGGGACCAGGGCAATCAGCCCAACCAGCTGCTGGGTGACGATCGGGATGATGATCAGCCCCAGCACGACCAGCACGGCCAGCCCGATCAGATAGGCGATCAGCGCCCCCAGCCAGCGCGGCACGCCCCGGCGATGCAAGAAATCGACCGGTGCCTTGAGGATAAAGACGACGAGCGCCGCCGTGACAATGATGGCCAGTGCGCTCGAGACCTGCCCCAGGGCATAGCCGGCCGCCACGAACAAGACGATGATGCCGATGACCGCCCAGACCAGGTAGAAGATGTGCCGCGCCCGGTTCAGGCGGGTGGCCTCAGCCGGCCTTTCGGGCCGGCCCGGCGCCAGGTTAACTGCTTTCGGTTCTTCTGTCATCACAGTCATCCTGTGCGATCACTGGCTGTCCGGCCGGCTCCGGAAAGTCCGGGCTGGCTGCGGCATCTTGGATGGCAACATACTTTTGGGGAGAAAAGCGGGGCTCATCGAGCTCGAGCTCGAGCTCGGGGTTGATCGCGAGGTCGTCGGGGCAAGGGGGCGGCGGGGGTGGGGCGTCGGTGTCTTCTCCCCCTGCAAAACCCTGGGCAGCTGCGGCGCGCGATTTTTTGGCGGTCTTGTTCTCGGTAAAGATGTTACGCACCTTGTCGGTGGCCGAGGCCAGCAGGTTCAGCGGGGCGTCGGTGATGTTCGAGACTTTTTTGACGGCGCCCGAGGCCACGTCGGTGACGTCGGAGATGTCGGCCAATATCTGGTCGGCGCGCATGATCTCGAGGTTGACGGCGTCGACGGTCAGCGAGACGCGCTCGAGCAGCGGGTCCACGCGTTTGAGGGCCGGGTCGATGGTCTCGAGGGCCGAGTTGACCTGCGCTACGGTGGTGTTCATCTGCGTTATGGTGGGCTCGAGGTTAACGATGGTCTTGCGCACGCGGCGCAGGGTGCGCACGAGCTCGATGGCCGCGACCGCCAGGGCCAGCAGCAAAACGGCACCCGAGCCGATCAGGACCATTCTCAGGATATCTTCAGTAATCATCTCAAGGCCTCCCGACCCTTGCCTTCGGAGCAGAAAGATGTGCTGCGCGTGAGCCTAGAGCGGAGCCTGGGCCACAGCCCAAGGCCATTCTCGCCCTGGTCAAACATGATAGCAGATTGCGGGGTTCAACCGCCTTCAGTCTGGCCGTCCGAGCCGCTCGCCGCCCCTCGGTCGCGCTCTACGGCCTCGCTGCGATAGGCCTCCCAGCCGCGCTCGCCCGGCTTGAAAAAGCAGCCCCGCTCGAGGCCGTCGGGCAGGTAGCGCTGGTCGTTATAGCCGCGCGGGTCCATGTGTGGGTAGCGGTAGCGCTCGTAGTCTTCGGCGCCGGGACGGTGGCGGTCGCGCAGGTGGTTGGGCACGGCTCGCAGCGGGCCTTTGTTAACCTCAGCACGGGCCGCAAAGATGGCGTTGGTGGCCGAATTGGACTTGGGCGCCAGCGCCATATATATGGCGGCCTGCGCCAGGTTCAGTTGGCACTCCGGGTAACCGATGCTCTCGGCCGCCTTAAAGGCGGCGTGCGCGATCAGCAGCGCCTGAGGGTCGGCATTGCCCACATCCTCGCTGGCAAAGATGAGGATGCGGCGGGCGATGAACTTGGGGTCTTCTCCCCCTTCAATCATGCGCGCCAGCCAGTAGACGACGGCATCGGGGTCCGACCCGCGCATCGAC
>WRFC01000082.1 GCA_009779015.1 Coriobacteriia bacterium
CGGCAGCGCGGCGGCCATCATTGGCTGGTCGGCAGCTCGGCGATCTGCAGCGTCTTCAGGTGCGTCAGGCCATCGAGCTGATAGACATCGAGGCCATACTCCGAGAAGATATAGAGGCAGTCACCGATGTAGAGGCCACGCAGGCTGTAATCGGCGTAGCCATAGTAATAGTAAGCGCTCTGGCCGGCCAGGCCGCTGGTGGCCTCGGGATCGATGTCGCCGAGCTCTTGAAAGCCGCTTTTAGCGCTATAGCTGTAGAGCAGGTAGTTGCCGCTGTCGCCGGAAAACCCGATCAGCCCCTTGCCCGGGTCGGCCAGGATGGCCTTATGGTTATATTGCGCCTCAGAGTAATAGTTAGAGGTCGAGCGTGACGTCAGCTCGCTCAAGTTCTGAGGGTCGCTGATATCAAACATCGAGAGCTTGACCCTTGAATTGGAGTCCGCACCGAGGCCAAGCAAGAGCCCTGCTGTCCAAGGATGCAGGTAATTGGAGAGACCGGGGGTCTTGAGGGCACTTAAGACCGTCGGGTTTGTGGGATCAGAGAGGTCGATGGCAAAGAGCGGGTCGACCTGCCGATAGGTCACAAGATAGGCCGTCTGGCCCATAAAGCGTGCGCTGTAGACCTGCTCGCCGGGCGCCAGGCCAAAGATGCTGCCGACGGTTTGCAGGTCGGCGTCGAGGACGTAGAGCGCATTGTCTTGGATAAACCGCGACACAAAATTGTCCAAGCCGCCATAACTGCAGCTGGAACGCGTCACAGCCAGGCGCAGCAGACCGTCGTACTCATCCAGCGAGTACTGATCTAAGATGTGGCCGGGGACGATGGCTTGGGCGGCCACGTCGAGCTGCCCGGCCGAGACGCCGATGCGCGTGACCTGGGTGCGGTACTCATAGGTCTGTGTGCCGGCGGCCTGGCCAGGCGCGCCTTGGTCGTCGCAGGTGTCGGCCAGATAAAGGTTATCGGCACTCATATAGACGGTCGCCCCGGTGCCCAAGACAGCCTTCTCGTCCAGGCGCTCTTGCTTGGCCACACCTAGGCTGGTAACGACAGTGTATGTCGGCTGGCTGACGTTTGGCGCAATATAGATATCGGGCGCCGGCAGCAGCGTTTGCTGGCCGTCTGTAAAGAAGAGCGGCACGTAGGCCGCCGGGTTGTCGGCGGTCGGGCTTTGGCTGACCGTGTAATCGCTGACCAGGTAGAGGATGCCATCCATGAGGCGCGAGCTGCGATAGCTGCCGGACTGCTCAAAGACCTTCAACGGCTGCGGGTTTTGGGGGTCAGAGATGTCGTAGAGCTGGACACGCGTGAAGACGCCGGTATCGCTGGGACTGGCTATACTGGGAGAGTACTCAAGCCCGTCGTTGAATCCATAATAGTAATTTGAGGCGCCCTGCTGCGAGATCACAGCGGCGGTCTGGCCGCTGACGTAGAGGTCAGAATAGACCCAGGGGGCACTGTAAGAGCCCAACGGCTGACTGCTTTGGCCGTCCAGATTGGTGCGGCTTAAAAGCGTGGTCGAGGCGCCATCGGCGGCAAAGACGCTGAGGATGTTCCAGCTGTTCGTGGTGTTCGTGCCGACCGTGCTGAGGGTGTAGATGTAGCGCCCGTCGGTCTTTACGATATCGCCCTCGTCGATGCCGGCGACTTGGACGTTGGTGGTCGAATAGTCGAGGCTGGTGCCGTCCGCAGAATCGGTGGCGGTAGGCAGGCCGGCCGTTGCGGACTGCGGCGCGCTGGCCGAGAAGTCTTGGTATGAGCCGGCCTCCTGGCCACCCGTATTGCTAGGTGCCGACGTACTGGCGTTTGTTGATGAGCCAGTTGGGGTGCTACCGGGCAGTGCCTCTCCGGTGCTGCTGCCACTTGGTGCCCGGTCATTGCCGACGGTCGCGAAGTACGACGTCAAGGCAGTATAGGCAGCACTGTAGTCGTCGACCGTATTGACAGCCACGACCTGCGAGCCGGCACCGTCAGTGGTGGTCGGGCTAGTGACTGTGCCCGCGACCTGACCCGGGCTGCCCGCGCTGCCAGAGCCGCTAAAGGCCGGAACGACCCGCGTGCCAACCAGGCCGACGATGCCGATCACAGCAACCACGACCAGGGCGGCCACGGCATAGCGGAGGGCCAGGCGCTTCTTCTTTGGCTGCACCAAAGCCGGGGTGTCAGGGGCAGAGGCGGGGAGAAGGGCAGGGGCAGGTGGCACGCTAGCCGAGCCGGGCTGTGGCACGCTGGCCGGGGCGGGCTGCGGTGGCGCCCAGGCGGGCTCAGGCCCAGGCTGCGGCGGGGCTGGTCGCTCGGCGCCTTGCGGCGCGCCCTTCTCCCCTTCTGCCAAGGTTGCAGCGAGGTTGGCCAAGGTCTGGTCATCGGGCCGCATCTGCGACCGCATATCGGCAAAGATGTCTTTAGTCATCGAAGTAGCTTCCTTTCAGCTCTTGGCGCAGCTGTGCCCGCGCACGCGAGAGGCGCACGCGCACCGTACCCGGCGCCAGCTCAAGGGCCTCGGCGATCTGGGCTATTGAGAGGTCCTCAAAATAAAAGAGGTGGATGACGGTGCGGTAATGCAGCGAAAGGCCGCGAAGCGCCCTGAAGATGGCGTCTTGCTCGGCCGTGCGAAAAGAGAAGTCGTCAGCCGCCGGCCCTTCGAGCGCCGAGCCGTACAAGGGCACCACCTTGCGGCTGTAGCTTGAGCCGGTCAGCTGGCGGGCGCAATTCAGGGTCGTCTTGATCAGCCAGGCGCGCCGCCGCTCCTCTTCTAAAAAGGCCGGTTGCTTGCGGTGATAGGCCAAGAAGGCCTCTTGAAAGACATCTTGGGCATCGGTGCGCCTGGGTGTGTGCGTGAGCGCGATGGCAAAGACCATGTTGCCATATTCGGCCACTGCCTCTGCCGTCGGTAACACCAGTGGTGCAGCCTGGGTGCTTGTGGTCACTAACGTCCCTCGCCTTCTCTTCTTCTGGCCTCGGCCCCGCTTACAAAGACATCCGAGTTAAAGGCCAAAAGGTTACAAGAATAGGCCAGGGTTTGTTTGGAATCTTTATGAAAGTTGGATCGAGATCGTGCGGATGATGCTGGCGTTGTCGTCCAGCGAGGCCACGGGGGGCACGAACTCGTAGGTCACCTTGATCACCCAGGCTGTGGGGGCGCCGTCGTTGCTGGTGCGGCCGCTGAAGATCTGGGACTGCTTGGTGATCTTCTTGTTTTGCGAGTCGGGGTTGTCGTAGGTCAGGCTGCTGTCCAGGTCGGGTGCCGTATAGGTAAAGTCTTTGGGGCCGATGCCGGCCATGTCGAGGGCCCCGAGGATGATCGTGTCGTCTTTTAGCAAATCGATGAAACTGACATCGGGATAGGCCAAGAGCCCGAGGTCGGCCGTATAGTAGACGTCGATGACCTGGCCGTTCTGGTCCAAGCTGAGGTAGAGATGGGCCGTTGGGGCCTGGGCCGCCGCAACGGCATCAAGGTCTGTGCCATCGCCCCCGTTGAGGGCCGTGGCCGTGTAGCTATAGGTGGCCAGCGTGGCCACATCGGGGCTGCTGGGGTCGTTTTGCGCCTCTTCTTTGACCGAGACCCAGCCATCGCCCAGGCTGGTGCTGACTTCGTCGGTGGTCTTGCCAAAAAGCACGGTCAGGTTGGGGATATTTGATGTGCTGAAGACCGGGGCCGTGGTTTCGGGGGCCTGCGTAAAGGCGCTCGGGTCCAACTCGCTGACCGCCGTCAGCGCAGGCGTAGAGTTGCTGCTGGGCGCCAAAAAGAACCTGTAGCCCAACCAGCAAAGCACGCCAGCCAGCACGACGAGCACGATGATGACGATGATCAGCGACCTTTTGGTGCGCCGCGACTTGACCTCGCGGGCCTGTTTTTTAAGGTCGAGGGGCAGCTCGTCCAGGTAATAGGGCGAGACGGGCGGTATGGGGCTGTCAAACTGGCCGTCGGTTGGGCTGCCGGTTGGGCTGCCGGTCGAGACGCCGGCCCAATCGAAGCCTTGTCCTTCGGGCCAAGGCGGGGTATCAGTTGGGCTGGGCGGGGTGACAGGGCTGGGCGGGGTTGTCGGCGGGTTGGGCGGGGCTACTGGGCTGGGCGGGGCTACTGGGTTTTCGTGGTTTTGGTCGGACATCTGGTAAGACTCCCTGATAAACAATGGACAACCGCCGGGCGGTTGTCAGGAAAAGAACCAATACTTGATCAAGAAAACGGCGAGGACGATTACGGCGATGATGACCAAGAAGATGACTATCCGCTGCGTCCAACCAGTCGAGCCCTCGAGCTCGTCCTCGTCATAATAGCTGCCATTGTCATCTGGGCCGGCCTCCAAAGACTGTTGGCTAGAAGAGCGCTCGGCCTCGCGCAGGGGGGCTGCGGCTGCCCGGTCCGCCCCGTCCTCTTGGGGCAAGCCCTCATCTATCTCGACGGTCTGCCCATCCCTGATGATGATCAGCTCATCCTCATCAGGGCTGGCGGCGTCTGCCGTCTTCTGGGGGGCCACCTCGCTCTTATCCTGTTTGTCTTTCGCACTCATACGACCAGTTTACTACAACCGCTTGCTGGCCGAGGCAATTGGTCACTCTCCCGTGGAATTGCCTCTGCACAGCCGGCGCGGCCGTGCCTTGCGGCGCCTGCGGCCCGCTTTGGGCGGGCGGCCCCAAGCCTTTAGGCCAGCGCGGGCTTTTTAGTGGGCGCGGGCGTCCAGTTCGCCGGCCAGCTCAGCGAGGTCGACCTCGGCCTTTTCTAAAGCCACCAGCAGGTGGTAGAGCAGGTCGGCGGCCTCGTAGCGAATGTGGTCGTGGTCCTCGTCCTTGATGGCAAAGGCCAGCTCGGCCGCCTCTTCGACCAGCTTTTTGA
>WRFC01000083.1 GCA_009779015.1 Coriobacteriia bacterium
ATGAAGTTTTGCTTTGTGGGGAGTATAGTGTTTCGCATAGTGTGTGAGGGGGCGTGCTCGCACAGCTGACCTAGGTGAACAAACGCGATTTGGTTTCGTAAAATCACTGAGGGTAACCCGATTCTGCGAAGTTTTCAGGGTCTGAGGAGGTGAGGGTTGCTAGCTGTGGGGTCAAACCTGGCGAGGCTGGGCAAAATTCCAACGACATGAATAGGCCTTGATGACGTAGACGAGGTTACTCTGGCTATCAAGAGTACAGGCGTCTGAAGGGAGCGAGCAATGCGAGCTAAAGATATCTTTGGTCTCCACCATATCGGCATCTATGTAATTGACCGCGAAGAATCCATTAAATTTTATGAAGAGGTTTTAGGTTTTCACTACGATTTCTCGTTTGAGGTCGAGGCCAATAACGGGTTTTTAAAGATCGCCCTCGTGCGTAAAGACAATTTTAGTATCGAGCTGCTGCAACTGGTAGACAGCTCGGAGGTCAAGGCGCAGGCTGAGCAGACCTGGAACCATTTTACGATGTATGTCAGCGATATTCAGAAGACGGTCGAGCGCCTGCAGGCCGACGGGCGTGTTCAGTTTGAGCCGGGCGGCATCGGCGTGGTCGAGAAATTTGGTAAGGAATTCATCAATTACACATTCTTTAGGGGCATCAATGGCGAGCGCATAGAGATCGTCCAAGCCAAAGACCTAGAGACCGACGAGCTGTAACGGCTGGTGCCAAACCGCAGTCAAAGGCACCGCGACATGATCGCAAAACACAATTTGACATCGGTTTGACATCGGTTTGAGACGTATTTGCTTGAGCACCAAGAAAGGAGAGCACCATGGCAGAAGAAGAGGAATTCAAAGTAACAGCCTGTTATATGTGCTGGCAACAGTGCGAGGTCAAGATGCGCATTAAAGACGGTGTGCTCAAAGAGGTCAAGGGCAACCCCGGTGGCTTTATCGGCGGCGGCTATGGCTGCGAACGCCTTGAAGGCGCGCCGGAGTTCCATTACAGCCCCAAGCGCCTGAATTACCCGATGAAACGCACGGGCGAGCGCGGCGAGGGCAAGTGGGAGCGCATCAGCTGGGACCAGGCCTTGGATGAGATCGCCGAGAAACTGCTGAAGATCCGCGACCAATACGGCTCTGAGGCCATCACCAAGATAGGCGGTACCGTGCATGGGCCGGCGGACTGGGCCTGCTGGCGCTTTTTTAACATCTGGGGCTCGCCCAATGCCTTTAACCAAGGCAAGAACTGCGGCCAGGCCAACAACCTGATGGAGTGCGGCATGTATGGCTGGGACAGCCTGGGCTGCGGCCCCAAGCCCGGGGCGACCAAGACCGTCGTCTGCTGGGGCGCCAACCCCGTGCACAGCTGGATGACCAAGTGGAACTACATCCAGATGGCCATGGACATGGGCGCCCGCCTGATCGTCATCGACCCGCGGCTCTCTGAGACCGCCTCGCACGCCGACCTCTGGATCCAGCTGCGGCCGGGCACGGATGGCGCACTGGCCTGGGGCGTCATCAAGATCTTGATCGACGAGGAGCTCTACGACAAAGAATTCGTCGAAAAATGGTGCCTGGACTTTGACAAGATCGTCGAGCGCGCCCAGGAGTTTTCGGTCGAGCGTGTGGCTGAGATCACAGAAGTGCCTGTGGATAAGATCATCCAACTGGCGCGCTACTATGCCGATGGCCCGACCTGCATGTGCTGGGGCCTGGCGACCTGCCATCTGGGCGACGGCGCCGGCCAGGTGGCCGTGCACGCCCAGGCCGTACTGCGTGCCATCACGGGCAACGTTGACCGCGAAGGCGGCAACCCGATGACCGGGCCGCATGAGAACGTGGACTGGTTCAAGGGCATCGCCTGGGACGAGTTCATCCAGAACACCGAACGGACGCGCGACTGCGTGACTGCCGAGAAGTTCCCGATCTGCTCGGTAAATTCTTTGAAACGCTACAACGAGAGCATTGTGAAGGCCTGGGGCAAGGGCTATGGCTGCTCGTTTTACATGCTCTTTCCGGCTTCGCGCGGCATCTACGACGCCATCACCACGGGCGAGCCGTACCCGATCAAGGCCATGTTCATCCAGACCGGCGACCCCCTGCTGACTTTGGGCGGCGCCCGCAACTGCTATAAGGCCATGAAAGAGGTGGAGCTGCTGGTGGGCATGGACTTCTTTATGACGCCGTCGCTGGCGCTTTGCGACTACGTTTTGCCGGCGGCTTCGTGGATTGAGCGCCCACACCTTATGCTTTTCTGGGGTCTGACCAACGTGGCCGTGGCCTTTAGGCAGCCCATGGATGCCCTTTATGAGCGCAAGGACGACTACTATATTTGGAAAGAACTAGCCAAACGATGCAAGTTAGAGGGAGAATGGCCGGATACGCTGGAGGATATGTACAGCCTCTTTTTGCGTCCGCTGGGCAAGACGCTGGGCGAGTTGGCCGACAGCGAGGAGTACTGGACCTGCCCGCCAGAGGCCTATAAGCGCTATGAGACCAACGGCTACGGGTTTGGCACGCCGTCGGGCAAGTGCGAGCTGGCGCCGAGCGCGTTAGCGGCCGCCGGTTATGACCCGATACCGCCCTATATCGAGCCGCCCCAGAGCAAGTACCGCACGCCTGAGATAGCTGAGGAGTACCCATATGCGCTGATCAGCGGCTCGCGCATTCGTCCGTATTGGCATACGAGCTATCGTGAACTGAAGACCTTGCGCTGGCGCCACGATTTTCCGGTGGTCGAGATTCACCCCGAGACCGCGCGCAAGCACGGCATCGCTGACGGCGAGATGGTCTACATCGAGACGACGCTGGGCCGCGTGCGCCAGAAGTGCCGCATCTGCGAGGGTATTTCTCCCGATGTTATTCATGCTGAGGCTTACTGGTACTTTCCCGAGCTGCCCGAGGAGGAGCCGTATCTCTTTGGGCTCTGGGACACGAATATCAATGCCATCATTTCGGATGAGTATAAAGATTTGGATTATGCAGGTGATCATCCGTTCCGCGGCATGCTCTGCAAGATCTACAAAGCCGAACTGCCGACGGCCTATGACCTGCCGGTCTACCAGGGCGTCGACTGACGGCGAGAAGCCAAGGCTGACTGCGCAAGGCCAATGAGGCTACAAAATGAGCGAACAGTCTTTGAGCGAGCAACCGCCAAGCAAGAAACGGCAGGTCAAGAGCGCTTGCCAGCTCTGCCCAAACCAGTGCGCGGTGACGTTGACCGTCGATAACGTCGGTATCGTCACCGCCGCCTGGCGGCAGGTTGTCGCGCATCAGGGGTTTGCCCAAAAACCCTGCACGCAGCTCAACGCAGTCGTTGGGATGAACCTTCAAAGGGCTCTGAGGCGCATCAACCTCCCACCCCTGGGATCCTATTTAGCCGGCGGCCATTAAGGCCGATGCTGTAGAGTACTCTTGTTAGGCGAGAAGAGACGCAAAGACGACGCTCCTCTGTTGTCTGCCCTGCAGCAATCTAGTGGATAGGATAACGATAAATGGCCGATATCAGGTGCCCAAAGTGTGGCGAGGTGTTTACGGTGGACGAGGCGGGCTATGCGAACATCGTCAGCCAAGTGCGAAACTCTGAGTTTAAAAAAGAGGTGGCCGCCCAAGAGCGGCTTTTTGCCGATAAGCAGGCCGCTGCGGTCGAACTGGCACGGGCCGAGGCCGGCAATGCGCTGAAAGACGAGCTGGCCAAACAAGCCGTTGAGATCAGCGAGCTTAAGGCCATCGTTGCTAACTCTGAGACCAACAAAGAGCTGGCTGTGACCAAAGCAGTCGGCGAGATCGTGCGCGAACGCGATGTTTTAATCGAGCAACTGGACAGCTCGCAAAAAGAAAAGCAGCTGACCGAGGCCACGCTCAAAGAAAAGTACCAAGAAGAGCTGAGGTCCAAAGACGAGCTGATCGATCGGCTCAAAGACCTCAAGATCCGGATGTCGACCAAGATGGTCGGCGAGACCCTCGAGCTGCATTGCGAGACCGAGTTCGAGCGCCTGCGCGCCACGGCCTTCAGGCAGGCCAGCTTTGAGAAAGACACCGATATCAAAACCGGCACCAAGGGCGACTATATCTTCCGCGAGGCCGGCGATGACGGCACCGAGTTCATCTCGATCATGTTTGAGATGAAGAACGAGAGCGACTCCGACTCTAGAAAGCATAAGAACGAGGACTTTTACAAGAAGCTGGATAAGGACCGGGTCGACAAGGGCTGCGAGTACGCCGTCTTAGTAACGATGCTCGAGCCCGAAAGCGAGCTCTTTAACACAGGCATCGTCGATGTCTCGCACCTCTACCCCAAGATGTACGTCATCCGCCCGCAGTTCTTTATACCGATGATCACCCTCTTGCGCAACGCCGCCTACGACACCCTGGCCTACAAGTCGCAACTGGCCGTCGTGCGAAACCAAAACATCGACATCACGAATTTTGAGAGCAGCCTGAACTCGTTTAAAGATGGCTTTCGCAAGAACTTTGAGGGCGCCTCAAAGAAGTTCGGTGCCGCCATTGAAGAGATCGACCGGACGATCGACCACCTGCAGAAGATCAAAGACAACCTGCTGGGGTCAGAACGCCAGCTGCGCCTGGCCAACGACAAGGCCGACAACCTCACAGTCAAGCGCCTGACCAGGGGCAACAAGACGATGAAGGCCAAGTTCGCCGAGCTCGAAGGCACTACACCACTCGAAAGCGACCCGGAGTAACTTCTCCCCATGGCTTTTTTGATCAGTGCCAAAGACGTCTCGGTCGAATTTGCCGCCAAGAGTGTGCTTGAGGCGGTGACGCTGGGGGTCAACGACGGCGACCGCATCGGCATTGTCGGGCG
>WRFC01000084.1 GCA_009779015.1 Coriobacteriia bacterium
CGGCAGCGTGGGCGGGGGCGGCAGGCGCTACTGCTGGCGCGGGTGCGTCAGTGCCGTGCTGCCCCAAAGCCCCATCGAAGCCTGGCACCGCTGCGGGCACAGGTGCGGTCACATCGAAGCCTGGTGCCGCCTCAGGCACTGGCACGGGCACATCAATGGTCATCAGCCGTCACCACCGCCCCGCTCTGCTGCGCCCTGCCCGGTTTCGCCCCGCCCTGCTGCGCCCCGCCCGCGCAGGGCCACAAAAAAGCCGCGCAGCAACTCGGCCGACTCTGCCGCCAGCACTCCCGACTCTACGGCAAAACGATGGTTCAGGCGACTGTCAGCGTTAACGCAATAAAGCGTCCCCAGGGCGCCGGCCTTGGGGTCGGGCGCGCCATAGACGCAGCGGGCGATGCGCGCCTGCAGCATCAGGCCGGCGCACATCAGGCAGGGCTCGAGCGTCACATAGACCGTGCAGTCCGAAAGCCGCCAGCGCCCCAGCTGGGCGGCCGCCGCGCAGATGGCGCTGAACTCGGCGTGCGCCGCCGGGTCGGCATCGACCTCGCGGCGGTTGTGGGCGCTGGCCACCAGCCGGTCGCCGATGGCCACAACGGCGCCGATCGGCACCTCGCCGATTGCCCCGGCCTGTCGCGCCTGCGCGAGCGCGAGCCCCATAAAATGGCGGTCGCGCTCGGCCTGCCCATCCGCCGCCTGCAGGCTGGCACCCGCAGCAGACGGCAAGCTGTCATCCGCAACGGGCAGCGAGGCCACGTTGTCATCGCTCTTATCCATATATGAATTGTACGGCATACGGCTGCACTGCTGCGATTGCCAGCAGGGCGCAAACCAACATCGGCCCAAATCAAGACAAATCCTCAGAAACGGGAGAAAAAAGTTGCGTTATTAGGCTAATATAGAAGCCCTGCCTGACGTGCAGGCCCTGCATTCTCGCAACGCGGAGGAGTAGCGAAGCGGTCATAACGCGGCGGTCTTGAAAACCGTTTGTCCGAAAGGGCACGGGGGTTCGAATCCCTCCTCCTCCGCCATCCGTTGTGCACCGCCCAGGCGATTGCCTTGTTAGTTGTCGAGAACATCCTTTTTAGCCTAAATACTGGTCATTATTATTGTTTTGAAAATATTTTGGCATCGGTTTTAATTCTTGATTATCTGTATCCCCGTATAAGGAATACAATGATTGGTATCCGAAAATGGCGGAAGGGGATTTTTATGAACAATGCCTTGGAGGTTGAAGGGCTCTGTAAGAGCTACCGCGACTTCCGGTTGGATTCTGTCCACCTGACGCTGCCTGCGGGCAACATCATGGGCTTCGTCGGACAGAACGGTGCCGGCAAGACGACGACAATCCGCTGCATCTTGAACATGGCAACGCGCGAGTCGGGTACCATCCGGGTCTTTGGCCTGGACAACATCAAAGACGAGCTGGCGGTCAAACAAGAGCTGGCAGCGGTCTTTGACGAGATCTTCTTTGTCGAGAACTGGCGTCTCAAAGAGGTCGAGAAGGCCATCCAGGGCTTCTATGCCAAATGGGACAGCCGGCTTTATGCCGACTACCTCGAAAAATTCGAGCTGCCCGCCAACCGGCAGGTCAAAGAGCTCTCGCGCGGCATGAAGATGAAGCTCATGCTGGCCGTGGCGATGTGCCACGAGGCCAAGCTCTTGATCCTCGACGAGCCGACCAGCGGCCTCGACCCGGTGGCGCGCGACGAGCTGCTCGGCATCCTCCGCGACTACATCTCGGATGGCGAGAAAAGCGTGTTCTTCTCCACACATATAACGTCGGACCTCGAGCATGTGGCCGACTACATCACGTTAATCGACCACGGCAAGATTTTTTATACGGGGAGCAAAGACGGGCTGCTTGACCATTTTTGCATCATCAAGGGCGGCCGCGACGACCTGACCGACGAGCTGAAGAAAAAGGTCATCGGCCTGGCGCTGGTCTCAAATGGCTTTAACGGGATGATCCATTCGACCGATGCCCCCGGGCTGTCGGCGGGCATCGACGTCGAGCACCCGAGCATCGATGAGATACTTGTGCACATCAGCAAAGAAGGAGGTGCCGAATGAGCCGCATTCTAAATGCCGCCAAGCTTGACTACTTTGCCAGCAAATCGATGCTCAGGATGGTCTCGATGCTGGTCGTCATCGGTATCATCATCGGCGTCATAGCACATGGGCCGGACTATATGATGATGTTCATCATGGTCTTTGGCGTGACTTCGGCCGGGTCGATCTTCTCGGTGCACGAACGCAGCCATAGCGACAAGCTCTATGGCATCTTGCCTCTTACGAAGACCCAGATGATCCTTGGGCGCTATCTGTATGCCCTGGTCATCGGCATTATCTACATCGTTGTAGCAGGAGTTTTGGGTCTCATCTTGACTTACATCATGGGCGTCGGCTTTGACCCGCTGGTCTATTGGGCGACGCTGGCCCTAGGCTTTGCCTATTTTTGCTTTGCCACCGGCGTGGCTTATCCCATTTATTTCAAGTTCACCTTTGCCAAGGCCTATGTCTTCACGATGATCCCAATGTACATCATTGCCGTGGCCTTTTTGATAGTCACGCGGCGGGCCGACCTGGCCAGCACCCTGGGCTCGATCGTCACCTTCTTTATGGCGCATGTCTACCTGGCGCCGATCTTCGGAGTCGTGCTCGGCCTGATCTTGATGGGCGTCTCGTTGGCTATTTCAAACGTCATCTACACGCGCAAAGAAATCTAGGAATTGAGGAGAAAACATAATGCCCAGGTATTTCATCATCTTCATCGTCATCGGCGTGGTCCTCATCTTCTCGATCGTGCGCATCGCCCTGCGCTCGTCCAGCCATCACTTTGAGTGCCCGTCTTGCGGCAAGAGCTTTCAGGTCAGCTTTTTCAAGTACTTCTTTACGGCGCACGGCCTCGATGGCAAATGCAACATGACCTGCCCGTCTTGCGGCAAGACCAACTTCATGACCCCGCTGAGCGGCAAAAAGTAACAATACCGGCTGACTACCGGCTGGCTGTCGGCCAGTCACCGATCTGAGGATACCAAGACCTGGGCACCTGCCTATCTGAACTGGTAATATCGTCGGACACATCTGAGGCCTTACGGCCAAGTTGCGCGTCAGACGATGAAAGGCAGGTTAGACATGGAGCATCAGATCGAGGTGATCCCGACCGGAGAGGCATTCAGCTGCCGCGACGACGAGTTTGTCATCGAGGCGATGGTCAGGGAGGATTGCGGGCCGGTGCACAGCGGCTGTTTTGGGGGCGGTTGTGGTGTCTGTAAAATGCGGATCGTGTCTGGGGACTACACCATTGAAAAAAAGATGAACCGGACGTACCTGAAAGAGCAAGAGCAAGAAAAAGGCGCCGTGCTGATCTGCTGCGTTAAGCCGCGCAGCGATTTAAAACTGACCAGGTTCAGAAGATCAGACATGGTTTAAAGGGAGAAGGCCCCAAGGCACGAAGAGCCTGGACGGCAACCTTTACAACTAAGCCAAAAAAACCGCCCGCATCTGATGCGGGCGGTTTTGTGTGTCTGACCGACTTCTGTTTTTCAGGTCGGGATTTGTGCGCCAGGCCGTCCTTTTTCTGTCTGGCCAGCTGTTCTCACAAGCAGGCCAGATCGGCGATCAGGCCTTAGGGGCGCCAATCGGCAGTATTGTGCGCTCGAACATGGCATTCAAGATCAAGGCACCGGCACCATAGAAGGCAACCACCGCGAGGATGATGCGGGCATAGTCGGCGATGTGCTGGCCGGCAGTCGCGGCTCCGCTCCCAGATGTCTGAAGGACCAGGCCAAAGAAGAGGACGGCGATCAGGCCGATGACTATGACCAAGAGCTTGTTGGCCTTGACGGCTGCGATAGTCAAGAAGATCGAGAAGACGCAGAACCCGATGCTCGCATAGAAGAGCGTTGTTGTGGAGTTTGCGGTTGCGAGCGTTGACCCAAATAACCCGGATGCCAGGATGTCGGACATGCCGAGCCCGAGCCAGAACAAACCATAGGCGCCAAAGGCGGTGCCACCCAAGACATTGTTGGACTTAAACGCCATGCCGGCCGCCCAGATCTGGGCAAAGGCCGCCACGCAAAGCACCCAGGCGTCTCCGCCCACCCCTTTGCTCCCGAACAGTGCGGAAGAGCCAATCAGGGTCGCCAGACCCAGACTAAAGAGCCCAAGCGAGCTCCCATCGGCTAACACCATTTTGACGTTTGTTTCTCCATTGCTCATTTGCTAACACCTTCCTTCTTGTCGGTATCCATACCCAGTTAGCAAACTACCATTTTCAAGTAAGCAACGTCAATCAAATTTCAAGACATAATTCTTGGAAATTATAATTATCTTATGGCGATATTTTTACTTTTTTGTAGCGTTTAGTCCAAACTCCAAACCACAATGGCCTCATGATAGATCTGGCGCAGGCGTTTTGCCAGCAGAGCTGCCTTTGACCTGCACAGACGTCCCAACGGCAAGTTCAGAGGCCCTGAGGGCTTTCAAGCCTGACTGTAAAGTGCTAGTATTATATCTCTTGGAGAAAAACAGGCTCGGCTCAGCTGAGCATGTCTGCGGACATTGACAAACTCGCACTTCTCCCCTTTTGCTGGGGGCGACTGGTTTCGACATAGAGGTTTTGAGCAAGGAAGCATGCGGTGGTCTCCTCGCCACCTTAAACAGGGGTCCTGTCAAATTAATTGACAACAATAGCTATGCACTCGCTGCTTAATTAAGCCGCGACGTCGAGTCGGAGGGTCATCCCCGC
>WRFC01000085.1 GCA_009779015.1 Coriobacteriia bacterium
CGTGAAGTGCGAGGGCGACCCCGAGAACCCGTATACAAGCGGGCGTTTATGCGTACGTTGTCTGGACGTGCCCGAGGTCACGAACCACGTTGACCGGCTCACTTTTCCGATGAAACGTGACCCTAAGGACCGGGGCAAGGATGTTTTTGAGCGCATCACCTGGGACGAGGCCTATGACCTGATTGAAGAGCGCTTTAATGCCATCAAGGCCCAGTATGGTGCCGAGACGATCTTTTTTGCGCAGGGCACAGGCCGCGATATCGCGGCCTATATCACGCGTCTGGCCTGGTCTTTTGGCTCGCCCAACTACACCTGCCTGCTCTCGGGCGCGGCCTGCTATGTGCCTCGCGTGGCCGGTTGTGCAGCCACGACCGGGTCGTTTTGGGTGGCCGACTGCTCGCAGCAGTTTGCCGATCGCTACGACAACCCGGCCTACAAGGTGCCCGAGCTGATGGTCATTTGGGGCAACTACCCGCTGACCTCGAACTCCGATGGTTTTTATGGCCACTGGGTAATCGACCTGATGAGGCGGGGCATGAAGATCATGATGATCGACCCCAAGACCACCTGGCTCTCGTCGCGTGCGGTCGAGCATCTGCGTGTGCGGCCGGGCTGCGACGCCGCGCTGGCCCTGGGCTTTTTGAACGTCATCATCAACGAGGAGCTTTACGACAAAGACTTCGTTGACAAATGGACCTATGGCTTTGACGAGCTTAAAGAGCGGGTGCAAGAGTACCCGGTGGCCAAGGTCTCAGAAATCACCTGGATCCCCGAAGAGCAGATCGTCCGCGCCGCCCGCTTGATTGCCAGCAGCAAGCCGGCCACCATGCAATGGGGCGTGGCCGTAGATATGACCAAAGAGGCGCTGCCGGCCGGCCAGGCCATTCTGGGCATTTTTGAGATAACCGGTAATGTCGATATCCCTGGCGGCATCATCCAACCGCCCGAGATCCTCAACTACGCCGGCGGCTGGGGCCGCGAGCTCATCAGCGACGAGCAGAAGGTCAAGCGCATCGGCCTGTCCGACTACGCCCTTCTCCAGTTTGGCTTTCAGTTGGCACACCCTGATATGCTGGTCGATACGCTGATTACCGAAGACCCCTACAAGATGCATGGTGCCTGGATCCAGACCTCCAACGTCTTGGCTTGCATGGGCGCGGACCCGGCCAAGCTCTATGAGGGGCTGCAAAAGCTGGACTTTATCGTCTGCGTCGACCTCTTTAAGACCCCGACCATCATGGCCGTGGCCGATGTTGTGCTGCCGGCCGCGACCTTTCCTGAGCGCAACGGCATCCGCATCGGCGACGGCGCTCAGCGGGCCGAGGTCTTAAACAAGGTCACGCAGATCGGTGAATGCAAGAGCGATATGCAGATCAACCTCGAGCTTGGCAAGCGCTTTAACCCCGAGGCCTGGCCGTGGGAGAACGTCGATGACATGTTCTCGTTCATGATCAAAGAGACGGGCATGACATTCAGGGAATTGCAAGAAAACGCGCCAGGCTACATGCCCTTTGAATACCGCAAGTATGAGACCGGCAAGATGCGCCCCGACGGCGAGCTGGGCTTTAACACCTCTACCGGCCGCATCGAGCTCTGGGCGACCTTCTACAACAACGCCGGCCTGGACCCGCTGCCCTATTTTGAAGAGCCCTCGCCGGGACCGGGCGCCACGCCCGAGCTGCTTGAAGAGTACCCGCTGGTGCTGACCACGGGCGCCCGCGCCTGGAGCATGTTCCACAGCGAGCACCGGCAGGTCGAGCGCATGCGCGCCATGAACCCGGACCCGACGATCACGGCCAACCCCAAGGTGTTAGAGCGCTTTGGCCTCAAAGACGGTGATTGGTGCTGGGTCGAGAACATCCGCGGCCGCGCCAAGAGGCGCTGCAAAGCCTCCCCCATCTATGACGAACGGATGGTCGGCTGCGACCACGCCTGGTGGTACCCCGAAGGCGACCCCGAGAAGTTCTACGACGTCTTTGACCTGAACATCAACAACCTGGTCCCCTGGTCATCGGGGCGCAGCGGCTTTGGCTCAAACTACAAGACCACGCTGGTGAAGCTCTACAAACTTGAGGAAGGGGAATAATAATGGCTTCGGAATACGGTTTGTTAATCGATTACGACTGGTGCACGGGCTGCCACACCTGCGAGGTGGCCTGCCAGATGGAGCACAAGCTGCCAGTCGGCCAGTTTGGCATCAAAGTCTCAGAGCTCGGCCCGTGGGAGTACAAGCCCGAGGTCTGGCAGTTCAGCTACGTGCCGCTGCCGACCGACCAATGCGACCTCTGCCGAAGCCGCGTGGCTGCTGGCAAGCTGCCCTCATGCGTGCAACATTGCCAGGCCAAATGCATGGAGTACGGCAAGGTCGAGGACCTGGCCAAAAAGCTGACCGACCATAAAAAGCAAGTCCTGTTTGCACTCTGACGGGCTACCTCTATGAGGAGGGATGGACATGCAAGAAAAACCAAACTATCTCAAAGCCCTCGGAGGGGCGGCTTTGATCGGTGGGGTCTTTGGCATTTTGGGCGAAGCCCTGCTCATGGTCTATGCAGCAACGCCGTTATACGGCCAGGGGCTCTCGACGCTGTTTGTCTTGGGCACCCTGGGCGTCATTGGCTCGTGCTTGTTTATCGCGGGCATTTATCCAAAATTTGAGAAGTTCGGCGGCATGGGCGCGGTGCTGCCCTTCGCCGGGCTCTGCGCGGCCTTTGCGGGCATGACTTTTGGTGTCGGCAAGGCCACCGGCAGCGCGGCCAAAGGCGCGCTCAAAGTCTTTATCGAGCTGTTTTTGAAGGTCGTTATCTTGGGCATGATAATCTGCTGCATAGTTGGTTTGATTGTCTACTTTACGGGCTTTGGCACAGTTTTTACAGCACCTTATGCACCGGCCGGTGTTGTTGTCAACCAGGTCGGCCCGCCCAACGGGACGGCGGCCGGCCCGCCCATGGGAGTACCCACCGGCATTGACGGCCTGGCCTTTCTCTGGGCCTTTATCACGGCCGCTGTGATTAGTATGATCGCCCAGATCATCTTGATGCTGACCAAGCTAAAGCTGCCGACCTACCTGGTCATCATCTTTGTGGTCGGCGCCATTCTGACACCCTTTGGCGTCATGAAGGCGATCGTTGTT
The DNA here is from genome assembly GCA_009779015.1 of Coriobacteriia bacterium. Lineage (GTDB taxonomy): Bacteria > Actinomycetota > Coriobacteriia > Coriobacteriales > UBA8131 > WRFC01. The sequence goes on from WRFC01000085.1 coordinate 3,131, forward strand.
TTTGGCGGCGCCGGCCTGCAGGTGCTGACCATCGGCGCTGGCGAGGCGGTCGTGAGCACCTTTAACGCCTTGCTCGGCGGCAACCCCTTGCCCTTTATCGAGGTGCTTTGCCTGTTCGTCTTCCTCTATATAGTGGGGGTCGGCGGCGGGCTGATCAAGTACGCCGCGACCAAGGGCAAGGGCGAGGTCGCTGGTGCAGGTGCAGGCGGCAACGAGGTCGCGGGGGCAAACGCGGACGCGGGAACGGGCGGCGACGCGGGCGCGGGCGAAATCACAGCCGCACACGAGGGCGAACGCGAGGCCGCTCAGCCATAAGCGCCACGCGCGATGCAAGGGAGCAGGGCGGGGCGTCTGCTCGCGCCTGTTCCCTTGCCGCCCGCTGCCAACGCTGCCAAGCAAACATATTCTTGACAGGCGAATCAGGTATCTGCATAATTGGCGCAGGTACCTGATTCCTTTTGTCTCGAAGTTCGGCCGTTTTTCTCTCAGCAACTGTAAAATCGCAACGCCCTGGCCTTTCAACATTCCGAGTAAGTGGTTTTCTCAACCCCCAACTCCACTCAGGTAAAGCCAGGCAGCATGCTGAAAGAACGGTAAGGCCTAAGACCTGGCCAAGTAACTGACAGGCCCCCAAAAAGCAGGTTTATATGCACTCTGACGCACTCGCCCAGAAAGGAGGTGGAGACGCATCAGGGGGAGAATCAAAAAAGGTTCTCACGGCCACTAACCGCAAAAGGAGAAATGGACATGCCCGAAAATCTGCAAGAAAGACCGCACTACCTGAAAGCCCTGGGCGGGGCGGCTTTGATCGGCGGGCTCTTTGGCCTGCTGGGCGAGGCCCTGCTCATGGTCTACGCATCAACGCCGCTTTACGGCCACGGCCTGGCCATAGTATTCGTCTTAGGCACCTTGGGCGTAATCGGCACAGGCCTGTTTATCGGCGGTATTTATCCAAAACTGGAGAAGTTCGGCGGCATGGGGGCAGTCATGCCCTTCGCTGGTATTTGCGCCGCCTTCGCCTACATGACCCTGAGCGTCGGCAAAGCCACCGGCAGCGCAATCAAAGGGGCGTTCAAGGTCTTTATCGAACTGTTCTTAGGCGTCGTTATCCTCAGTATGGTAATCTGCTGCATCCTCAGCCTGATTGCCTACTTTACCGACTTTGGCTCGGTATTCACGGCCCCTTATGCGCCAGCCGGCATAGTCGTCGATCAAGTCGGGCCGCCCAACGGCACAGCCGCCGGCCCGCCCATGGGCATCCCGGTCAGCGTCGACGCCCTGGCGCTGATCTGGGCCTTCATCACGGCCGCCGTAGTCACCAGCATCGCCCAACTCGTACTCATGATAACCAAGCTCTCGATGCCGGTCTACCTAGTCATCATCATCGTCTTTGCCGCCATTTTGACACCTTATGGAGTCATGAAGGGCCTGGCCGTTTTTGGCGGCGCGGGCTCGCAGGTGCTGACCATCGGCGCTGGCGAAGCGGTCTTTAACACCTTCACCGCCCTGCTCCACGGCAACCCCCTGCCCTTTGTCGAGGTCATCGGCCTCTTCGTCTTCCTCTATATAGTCGGGGTCGGCGGCGGCCTGGTCAAATACGCCATGACCAAAAGCC
>WRFC01000086.1 GCA_009779015.1 Coriobacteriia bacterium
CGTAACCCCCACCAAAGCAAAGGAGCGTGGTTTTTATGCAGTTGACTGAAGTCAAGCCGTTGGTCGCGGGCTCGCTCCAAGAGGCCGCCGACAGCAACTCCTGCCTGGTCTGGGAGGTCAGGCTGCCCCACACCTGCACGCCGCCCCACTGCCGCCTGGGCTTTGAGCGGCGCGACGATGTCGGTGTCATCCTGATCGACAACGGCATCCAGTACCGCGGCCACAACACCGTGTTCCAGCGCTTTCTCGAGCAGGGCGAGTTCACCTTTACCGAGACCTCGGAGCTCAACCGCTTCTTAGACGCCTTCGATGCCGTGGTGGCCGAAGACGAGCCCCCCGAGCCGTCCGAGCCGCCCCAGCAACTCGCCCACTTTGACCGCGAGCGCTTTATCGAGTTCTTAAAGGCCGAGGTCAAGGGGCAAGACGAGGTCATCGGGCTCTTGGCCCCGCTGGTCTTCTCAGCGGTCCGCAAACGCCGCCCGGCGCGCCCCTTGGCCATTGTCTTCGCCGGCCGTCCGGGGGTCGGCAAGACCCTGCTGGCCACCAAGCTGGCCGAGGCCATCAACGCCGCCTGGGCGACCGGCAGCACCACGGCCGACGGCCCGGCGGAGGCCTCTAACGCCCGCAACAACAATACCGCCGACCAGCCCAGCGCAGCGCCCGCCGGCCAAGCCCCCGCCGAGGTCGCCTATGGCACCATCCGCGTGGACATGAACCAGCTCGGCGAGCCGCATAACACCAGCCGCTTTTGGGGTTCTCCCCCTGGTTATGTCGGGCACGACGAGGCCGCGCTGTTTGACACGCTGCTTCTGAAGAAGCGCCAAGTGGTCGTTTTTGATGAGATGGAGAAGGCCAGCCCCGACGTCCTCAGCACCCTCATGAACGCCCTGGCCAGCGGGCGCATGGAGGCCGCGCGGGTGCGCCCAGACGGCACGCGGGAGTTTGACTTCAGGCAGGCCATCATGATCTTTACGACCAATATCCCGCTGGTCGTGACAGACGGGCAGCCGCAGTACAAAAAGACGCTCAGCTGCAAGCAGCAGCTGCGCAACCGCACAGCCAGCGGCACGCGCTTTCTGCCCGAGATCGTCAACCGCTTTTCTGAGATCGTGGTCTTCTCTGACCTCACACCGGCGGTCGAGCGCGAGGTGGCCGAGCTCTCGATCTGCCGTTTGGCCAGGCAGTTCGAGCTGGATGTCGAAAGCATCGACGCCGGCCTGCTCTCGGCCTTTACTGCGGCCTGCATTCTGGAGGAGGGTGTGCGCGAGTTCGAGTACATGGCCGAGCGGGTCTTTGGCTACGGCCTGGCCGCCTACGACGAGGCGGCCTCGGGCGTCGAGGCGCCTGAGCGAGAGGCCGAGCGGCCGGCGCCTGGCCCAGCCGACTACTATCGGGGAATCGAGACCCGGCTGGGGATGGTCAGCCCTGACCTGGCCGACGATGCCGATGAGGGCCTGCCGTCTAGGCGCGTGACCGTCAGCGGCAGCCTGGCCGACCCCCTGATCGAGGCCGCCGATTGACAGCGGCCCGGCCCGCTGGGACGCACACGGCCTGGTTTTCTCCGCATATAATAGAACGAAAGAAGCGCCAAAAGGATTATAATTGCGAGAGATAACCAAGCGCAGGAAGGGGGTTGCCATGCAGGGCGACCAGAGGTTGATTGATACGTTGAACGAGCTGTTGGCCGATGAGCTGACGGCCGTCAGCCAGTATATCGTGCACGCCGAGATGTCTGAGGACTGGGGCTACGACAAGCTGCATGACCGGTCGAAGAGGCGGGCGATCGATGAGATGGGGCACGCCGAGAGGCTGATCGGGCGGATTCTGTCGTTGGATGGGGTCCCGCGGGTCGGCGTGCTGAACAGCGTGCATATTGGGGCGGATATCCCGCAGCAGCTTGAGAACGACCGCGTGGCCGAGGCCGAGGCCATCGTGTCTTACAACAAGGCCATCGCGCTGGCGGGCGAGGTGCTCGACCATGTCACGCGCGAGCTGCTGGTGGCCATCTTGCAGGACGAGGACCGGCATTTGGATGAGATCGAGGAGATGCAGGGGCAGGTCGAGCAGCTGGGGCTGGCTAACTTCTTGATTGCGCAGCTGGGGCCGGCGAGCGCTGCTGTGACGGCCTGACGGGCCTTGCCGAGCGGGACCCGAGCGGGATCTGAGCGGGCGGTTGGCAGGTCCTGGGCGGGTCCTGAGCGGGTCGGTTAACGGGCGGTTAGCGGGGCCCTGAGCGAGCTGGTTTGCGGGCCGGTTAGCCGCACCGGGTTACAACGCCAGGTTACCGGTCACTGGCCGCCGGGTCAACAGCTGCCGCATTGGCCGCGCTGTCTCACCAGCGGGCGGCACCGACCCATCCGTAGCCGGCGATGTTCGTGATATGCACGACGTCGCCGGGGTGGGGGGCGTGGATGAACTGCCCGCCGCCGATGCAGATGCCCACATGGTTCATCATCCAGAGGATGTCGCCGGGCTGGGCGTCGGCCACCGCCAGGCGCATCGGTGCGCTGGAGTATTGGGCATTGCCCCCGCGGGGTATCGTTTTGCCTGCCCCATGCAAATAGCACCAAGAGGTCAGCCCCGAGCAGTCAAAGGTGTCTGGGCCGGTCGCGCCCCAGACATAGGGGCAGCCCAGGCGTGACATGGCGGCGGCGACGATGCTGGCGAATGCCGACCCGTCGTAAGGCACATAGCCGCCGGGGTTGCCGCCCCCGCTGCTCGTGCTCGTGCCCGAGGCTGCCTGTTGGGCGGCCAGGGCAGCCAAGCGCGCCTGCTCAGCGGCCTGCTCTTCTTGGATCAGCTGGGCGACCTCGGCCTCCAGCGAGTCGAGCTGGGCCTGATAGGCCGCCATCGTCTCTTCGGCGGTGGCCTTGGCCTCAGCGGCCTCGTTCAGCTTCTGCTGGGCTATCTGCTCTTGGGTGGCGTACTCGTCGTGCGCGGCCTGGGCGTCGGCCTTGTTCTGCTTTGACTCGGCAATCAGCGCGGCGTCATGGTTGTTGATGTCTTCGATCAGGCTCCAGGTGGTCGAGAACTCCGAAAAGCTCTTGGCGCCCAGGGCGACATCTAAGAAGCCCAGGGGGCCGTCTTTGTACATCGCCGTGGCGCGCGCCCCCAGCTGGGCCTGCAGATCGGCCTGGCGGGCGGCCGCCGCGTCGATCTGGCTTTGGGCGTCGTTCATCTTCTGGACGGCCTGGTCATGGGCGTCCATGGCATCGTAATAATCGTTGGAGGTCTTATCCAGAGTGGCGTTCCAGGCGTCCATCTTTTCTTTTACCGCATCGGCCTCGGCCTGCTTTTCGGCCGAGGTGTCAGCAAAGGCCTGGGTCGGGTCAAAGAGGCCGACGAGGCCGACCGCCGTCACAGTAGCGGCCGCAGCGGCCACGGCAAAGCCCAGAAAACTGCGGCGGCTGAGTGTTATGTTGCTGGTTTGGGGGTCTGCTGCGCGATCGTCTTGATGGTCTAGCTGGCTTGCGGGGTTTTTCTCAAAACGGCGCTTGACGTGGTTTTTTGACTCGCAGGGTACGGGCATGATCGTTTATTCTCCTCTGCCTTTTTCCTGGTTTTTACTCTTAACGCTACCTCATGCTAGCACTACATAAAAATAAGCGCAACTTGAGCCCGCATAATGTGGGGGAGAAGTAACCTGACGCCTTACCAGCGTGCCGCGCCCACCCAGCCATAGCCGGCGACCGTCGAGACCTTTACCACATCGCCTGGCCGGGGCGCGTGGATGAACTGCCCGCCGCCGATGTAGATGCCCACATGGCCGGGCTTGTAGAGGATATCCCCCGGCTGGGCCTCTGAGACCGGCAGCTGCATCGGCGCGCTCAGGTACTGGGCATTGCCGCCGCGCGGGATACTCTTGCCCAGCTCGGTGCGGTAGCACCAAGAGGTCAGCCCCGAGCAGTCAAACGAGTTGGGGCCATTGGCCGCCCAGACATAGGGGCACCCGAGGCGCGACATCGCGGCCGCCACGACGCTGCCATATTTAGAGCCGTCGTAGGGCACGTAGCCGCGTGCCGCCCCGCCCGAGCTGCCGCCACTGCCGCTGCTGCCGCTGCCCGAGCCGCTGCCGCTGCCGCCATTAGCGGCGGCCAGCGCGGCCTGGCGCTGCTCCTCTAAAATCCGCTGACGCTCTAGCTCGGCCTGCCGCTCGGCCTCGATCAAGGCGGCGACCTCGGCCTCTAAAGAGTCCAGCTGCGCCTGGTAATCCTTCATCACCTGCTCGGCCTGGGCCTTGGCGTCGGCCGCCTCGTTCAGCTTCTGCTGGGCTATCTGCTCCTGCGTGGCGTACTCGTCGTGCGCCGCTTGGGCATCGGCACGGGCCTGCTTGCTCTCGGCAATCAGCTTGGCGTCATTCTTGTTGATATCCTCGATCAGGCTCCAGGTCGTCGAGAACTGGGTAAAGCTACTGGCCCCCAGGGCAACGTCCAAAAAGCCCAGCGGCCCGTCTTTGTACATCGCCGTGGCGCGCGCCCCCAGCTGGGCCTGTAGACCGGCCTGGCGCGCCGAGGCGGCGTCGATCTCGGCCTGGGCGTCATCCATCTTCGAAACGGCCAGGTCGTTGGCATCCATAGCGTCGTTGTAGTCGTTGGCCGTGCGCGCCAGCTCGCTGTCCCAGATGTCCATCTTGCGCTTGACCTCGTCGGCCTCGGCCTGCTTTTCAGCCGCCGTCGCGGCATAGGCCCGGGTGGGATTAAAGAGGCTGCCCAGCCCGGCCCCGGCAGCCGTCACGCCGCCAGCC
>WRFC01000087.1 GCA_009779015.1 Coriobacteriia bacterium
ATCACTGCCTGGTCGCCTAGTTGCGTTCCATCAAGATCTTGATGGGCTCGTACTTGGTTATCTGGAGCGTGGCGATGATTCCGGCGATCGTCGAGAGGATCAGGGCGACCAGCACGATCTCGATCACCGTCAGCCAGCTGAGGGAGGCGCCGAGGGTAGTCAGGGCGGGGACATTGCTAGCCGCGCTGCTGTACGGGCCGCCGCCCATGATGCTGATCGGCCCGCCACCGCCGCCGCCGGGGAAGCCGCCGCCGCCGGGATAACCGCTGCCCGAGTTGCCCGTGCCCGTGCTGCCCGACCCCGCGTTGCCCGTGCCCGTGTTGCCCGAGCTGCCCGTGCCCGTGCCGCCGTTCGTGGTGCCCTGGGCTTGCGGCCCGGTGCTGGTCATTGTGACGTTTTGGGTCTGGGCGGCGTTGTTGGTGGCGTTGGTCTGGCTGGTCAGCATGTAGTCGCTGATCGGCGAGGCCACGGCGGTGCCGATGCCCAGCCCGATGACCAGGCAGATGACCGTTACGATGATCAGCTCGAGCCAGAGGCCGAGGCCGACTTTGAGCCTCTTTAGCCCCATCGCCCGCAGCACGCCGATCTCGTATTTGCGTTCGCGCACGGCCAGCGAGGCCAAGAGGGCGATGATGGCCGCGCCGATCACGAGCACCACGATGACGAAGACAAAGGCGATGTTCTTGAGGTTTACGACCGGCTGGACGATCTGGTTGTAGGTGGCCGAATCGGTCGTCACGTTGAAGACCGAGTCAAGCCCCTTAGAGTAGAGCTCGTTGGCAAAGGCCTCGAGCATCGAGGGGTCTTTGAGGTAGTAGGTGGCGCTGATCTGGATGCCGTCCCAGCCATCGGTGTAGCCGGTGAGCACGGTGTCGACGTTGGTCAAGATCTCATTGCGGCGGTTGGTGTAGGCATTCTGGATGCCCTGGGCGCTGTACTCGTCGGTGGCGTCGTCGTAGATGCCCACGACGGTCAGCGAATAAGAGATGTCTTTGGTCAGCAGGGTCGGTGGGGTGTTGGCCGAGCTGCTGCTCGTATCGCTGCTTGTATCCTCTTGGGTGAGCTCACCGGTCAGGTTGATGGTATCGCCCACCGAGATGTTGTTGGCAGTGGCCAGGTCGGTCGAGATGATGCATTCATTGGTGTTCTCGGGCATCGAGCCTTGGGCCAGCGTGCGCGAGCCGTCTGTGAACTCGGTCATCTGGTCGGCGATCAGCTTGAACATATAGGTGGTGGTGGCGGGCGAGCCAGAGGTGCTGGAGGTATCGGTGCTGCCCGTTTGGCCGCCCCCGGCCGGGCCTGAGCCAAAGGCCATGACCCCGCCGCCGCCGCCCTTATCGGCATCGATGGCGGTCAGGTCGTTTGAGTTGACATTGGTCTGCGCTGTAAAGACCGACTTTTGAAGGTAGTCGGATTGGCCAAAGGCCATGTACTGGTCGGCCGGGATGGTCGGGATGCTCATGCGGATGCGCCCGCCGTTGCTAGTGTCGCTAGAGCTCTCGGACTCGATCTGGGTGCGCAGCTTTTGCATATCGGGCTGGATCGTGACCTGGGAGCCGAACTGCGCCTGGTAGTCCGAGATGATGCCCGACGAGGTGTTGGAGATGATCAAGGCCACGACGGTGGCAATGATCACCACCAGAGTGATGCAGCCGAGCAGGATGTTGCGCCCGCGGTTGCGCAAGACGTTACGCCAGGCGTTCTGAATGATGTACATCAACCCCTCCGTTCAGGTCCTTGCCCCCGTGTCGGGCGGTCACAAGCAGGCTGCATCGGGCCAGGCTGCATTCTGCCGGGCTGCGTTCGGTTGCCCGGTATACTTCCGCTGTGTTTATCAGAATACAGATAAACCCTGAAAGCCTCCTGAAGGCGAGATGTGCTTTTCTGGGTGGGTTTTGAAGTTGGGTCTTGAGTTTTTTGGCTGGTCTCGCATAATGGTAACACTGACTTGTGAGCGGAGCTTGAGAAAGGGGTATTCCGAATGTCGGAGAAAATACCGGAGATTAAATTTTATTGTGGAGATGATGTGCCTCTGGAGATGCACAAAGTGCGGATTATCCAGAAGTTGAACCTAGTGCCTGTGGAGGAACGCCAGCGCGCGGTGACGGAGGCCGGGAACAACACGTTTTTATTGCAGAACCGCGACACTTTTTTGGACATGCTGACAGACAGCGGCGTGAACGCGATGAGCGACAACCAGCTGGCCGCCATGATGGTGGCCGACGACAGCTACGCGGGAAGTGAGACTTATACAAAGCTGGAGTCCAAGATCAACGAGCTGTTTGGCATGGAGTACTTTTTGCCGGCGCACCAGGGGCGCGCCTGCGAGCATGTGCTGGCGCAGGTCTTTGTCAAGCCTGGCGACGTGGTGCCGATGAACTACCACTTTACGACGACCAAGGCGCATATCCTCTTGGCCGGCGGCCAGGTCAAAGAGCTCTATTATCCAGACGCTCTGGATGTCGAAAGTACGAACCTCTTTAAAGGCAATATGTCGCCCGAGCTGCTGCGCGAGACGATTGCCAAAAACGGCGTGGAGCACACCCCCTTTGTGCGTATGGAGCTGGGCACGAACCTGATCGGCGGCCAGCCCTACGAGCTCTCGAACCAAAAAGAGATCTACGCGATCTGCCAGGAATATGGCATCACGCTGGTCTTAGACGCCAGCCTCTTGGCCGACAACCTCTACTTTATCAAGACCCGCGAAGCGGCCTACAAAGACGCCAGCATCCGCGATATCACGCGTGAGATTGCCGATAACAGCGACCTCATCTACTTCTCGGCACGCAAGCTGGGGCATGCCCGGGGCGGTGGCATTTGCACCCGCGACCGCGACCTCTACCTCAAAATGCGTGACATGATCCCCATCTACGAGGGCTTTTTGACCTACGGCGGCATGAGCGTGCGCGAGATCGAGGCGATTGCCGTGGGGCTCGAAGAGACGATGGACTTTCATATGATCAACCAGGGCCCGACCTTTATCGAGTACATGGTAGACGAGCTGACGCGCCGGGGCATCCCGGTCGTGCGGCCGGCCGGCGGCCTGGGCTGCCATTTAGACGCCATGCAGTTCATCGACCACGTGCCCCAGTCCGAGTATCCGGCCGGCGCGCTGGGCACCGCCTTGTTCATCGCCAGCGGCGTGCGCGGCATGGAGCGCGGCACGTTGTCTGAGGAACGCAACGAGGACGGCAGCGAGCATTACTCGAACATGGAGCTCTTGCGCCTTGCCCTGCCGCGCCGCGTGTTCACGTTATCGCAGGTCAAGTACACGATCGACCGTGTCACCTGGCTCTATGAGAACCGCCGCATGATCGGCGGGCTGAAGTTCGTCGAAGAGCCGCCGATGCTGCGCTTCTTTGTCGGGCGGCTGGCCCCGGTCTCGGACTGGCAAGACAAGCTGGTGGCCAAGTTCAGGGCGGACTTTGGCCAGGGCCTCTGAGGCGAGCGTCCGCAAGGGTGCCTGGCCGAAAGGGTGCCTGCCCGCAAGGGGGCTTTAGCGGTAAATGTAAAAAGAGCAGGGCTTGCGCCCTGCTCTTTTGTTGTTTTTGTGGTCTGCCTTCTTGCTGGCCCAGCTGGTATCAGCGTGGGCCGCTATCAGCTCTCGCGGACTGCTTTGAAGCCGATCTCGATGTCGTGCAGGATGTCCTCGATATCCTCGAGGCCGGTGGAGAAGCGAATCATCCCGGGGTCGATGCCGGCGGCCACCAGCTGCTCGTCGGTCAGCTGCCGGTGCGTCTCGCTGGCCGGATGGAGCACGCAGCTGCGGATGTCGGCGACATGCACCTGGTTGGAGGTCAGCTGAAGCGCGTCCATGAAGATGATGGCGTTCTCTTTAGCCGAGCGCCCGGTCTTCTCCAGATTGCCTTTGATGATGAACGAGATGACGCCACTGGCCCGGCCGCCCAGGTATTTTTGCGCCAGCCCGTAGCTGGGGTCCGAGGGCAGGCCGGGGTAGCGGACCGATTGGACGAGCGGTTGGGCCTCGAGGAACTCGGCGACGCGCTGGGCGTTGGCGCAGTATTGGCGCATGCGCACGGGCAGGGTCTCGAGGCCGAGGTTGAGGAGGAAGGCCGAGTGGGCGGCCGGGTAGGCGCCGAAGTCGCGCATCAGCTGCATGCGCGCCTTGGTGATGTAGGCCAGGCGGCCGTAGGTCTGGGTGTAGATGAGGCCGTGGTAGCTGGGGTCGGGCTCGGTGAGGTCGGCAAAGTTGCCGTTTGTCCAGTCGAAGTTGCCGCTGTCCACGATGGCGCCGCCGACCTGCACGGCGTGGCCGTCCATGTACTTGCTGGTGGAGTGGATGATGATGTCGGCTCCGTACTGGATGGGCTTGCAGTGGATGGGCGTGGCAAAGGTGTTGTCAACGATCAGCGGCACGCCGTGGCGGTGGGCCAGCGCCGCGAACTTCTCGATGTCTAAGACCAGCAGGGCGGGGTTGGCCAGGGTCTCGGCAAAGACGAGCTTGGTGTTGGGGCCAAAGGCCGCATCGAGCTCGTCATCCGGGGCGTTTTGGTCGACATAGACGCATTCGATGCCCAGGCGCTTGAGTGTGATGGAGAAGAGATTGAGGGTGCCGCCATAGATGGCCGAGGTGCTGACGATGCTATCGCCGGCCGAGCAGATGTTCAAGACTGCGAACATCAGGGCGGCCTGGCCCGAGGAGGTGCAGAGCGTGCCGGCGCTGGGGGCGCCTTCGAGCTCGGCGATCTTGGCC
>WRFC01000088.1 GCA_009779015.1 Coriobacteriia bacterium
CCGCCGTGGCAGGGGCGCCGCCGTGGCAGGGGCGCCGCCGTGGCAGGGGCGCCGCCGTGGCGCCGCGACTATGACGCCGCTACTATACTAGTAAGTAGAAAGAGGTGAGGCCCAATGCCCCCACGCATGCACTTTGACGAACAACTGCAGCAATTAGACGACGAGCTGCTGAAGATGGCCGGGATGATCGAGGCGGCCTTGGCCGCGGCCACCCAGGCCTTATCCACAAATGACCTGGCGCTGGCACAGAGGGTCATCGACGAGGACGTCTTTGTCAACCGCCAAGAGCGCGATATCGAGTCGCTTTGCCTCAAGCTGCTGCTCCAACAGCAGCCGGTGGCGCGCGACCTGCGCCTCATCTCGGCGGCGCTGAAGATGATCTCGGACCTCGAGCGCATCGGCGACCAGGCCGCCGACATCTGCAAGATCATCGTCAACTCGCCGGTTTCTGCGGGCTTTGCCTCTGAGGGCGCCGACTCGCTGACCGCGCTTTCCAAGGCCGCCATCCATATGGTCAAGAGTGCCGTGGATGCCTTTGTCGAGCGCAACGTCGATTTTGCGCGCGCCGTCATGAGCGAGGATTTCGAGGTCAACCAGCTCTTCAAAAATGTCCGGGGCGAGCTCACGCGGCAGCTCCGCGAAGAGGCTGACCCCTCGCCTGACATCGTCGACCGCCTGATGATTGCCAAGTACTTCGAACGCATCGGCGACCACTCTAAAAACATCGCGGAGTGGGTCGAATACTCGCAAACCGGGTATCATAAAGGGGTGTTTTTAGCCTGAGCCCGGCATCAGCTTGGCCTCAGCCTGGCCTGATTGGCGAGGCGCCCGCACTATTTTAGGCTGCGTCAGCGCACGCCCGAGTGAGCAGTGAAAAGAAGGGCAAGCCTTTGATCTACTACGTCGAAGACGATACCAATATCCGCAACCTGACTATCTATGCGCTCACGCAAGTCGGCCTCAAGGTCTGCGGCTTTGACAGCGCCGACGGTTTTTATGCAGCGCTCAGTCAGGCCGACGAGCTGCCCCAGTTGGTCTTGCTCGACATCATGCTGCCTGGCCAGAACGGCATCGAGGTCCTGCGCAGCCTGCGCGCCGGGCCCAGCACGGCCAACATCCCGATCATGCTGATCACGGCCAAGGGCAGCGAGTACGATGTCGTCAGCGGCCTGGACGCCGGCGCCGACGACTACATTACCAAGCCCTTTGGCGTCATGGAGCTGGTCTCGCGCGTCAACGCGCTGCTCCGCCGCGAGGCGCGGGCATCGGCCGGGGTGGCTGGGGTGGCGACGACAGCCGGGGTGGCCGGGGCGTCTGAGGTCGCCGGGGCGGCGACGTCAGCCGATCCAGCAGAACAAGACCAAGGGGAGAAGACCGCCATCGCCCGCGACCTGCCGCTCTCCTTTGGCCCGGTCGAGCTCTGGCCGCGCAAGCACCGCGTCTTTGTGGCGGGCGAGCAAGTCAACTTGACGCTCAAAGAATTCGACCTGCTGCGCTTCTTTTTTGAGAACCCCGGCCTGGTCTTCACGCGTGAGCACCTGCTCGAAGTGCTCTGGGGCTGGGAGTTCAGCGGCAACTCGCGCACCGTTGACGTGCATATCCAGACCCTCCGGCAAAAACTGGGCACGGCCGGTGCGCTGGTCGAGACCGTGCGCGGCGTCGGCTACCGGCTGCGTGAGAGCTCGGGCACCTGACGTGCCCCGCCCTTCTCCCGCTGCAAAAACTGGCAAAGCCGAGTGCGCGCCCTCTGATCAGGCGGCCTCCAGCGGCGCGGCCTCCGAGTCGGCGCACCCGGCGCACTCGGGGCGACCCGCCCGCCCTTCTCCCCATTCATTGTCCAAGCGCCTCTTTAAGATGCTGCTGATCGAGGGGCTGGTCGTCATCCTCTGCTTTGCGGGCTTTTTGTCGTGGGCCTTTATCAGCAGCACGTCGGCCCAAGAGTCGAGCAAGATGAGCGCCGAGCTGCACCTGATTGTGCAGGGCGTCGCCTGGGCGGGCAGCGACCGGGCGGCTTATATCAAGACCCTGGGCGCCAGCGGCGACAGCGAGGATTTTCGCGTGACCTGGATCGCCGCGGACGGGCAGGTGCTCTATGACTCCGACGTGGCCGATGTCAGCACCATGCAGAACCATTCCAACCGGCCCGAGGTGATTGCCGCGCTGGCCACCGGCCAGGGCGAGGCGCGGCGTTATTCGGCCACGCTGGCTGAGGTCATGCAGTACCAGGCGGTGCGGCTCGACGACGGCACGGTGCTGCGCATCTCGCGCGCCGAGGCCAGCATCTTTGCCAGCTTTTTGCGCTACCTGGCCCCGGGCGTGGCCGTCTTGCTGGCCATCATCGCCGGCACCGCCCTGGTCTCGCGCCTGCTGGCGCGGCGCACGCTGGCGCCCATCAACGCGCTCGACCTCGACGCGCCCGCCGCCAGCCCGGTCTACAGCGAGCTGCAGCCGCTGCTCGCGCGTATGCAGCGGCAACGCCAAGAGCTAGAGCAGCAGGCCGGCGAGCTGGCGCGCTCGCGCCGCGACTTCACGGCCAATGTCTCGCACGAGCTCAAGACCCCGCTGACCGTGATCGGCGGCTACGCCGAGCTGATGCGCGACGGCCAAGTGGCGCCCCAAGACACCCAGCGCATCGCCGGCCTGGTCTACGACGAGGCCAAGCAGATCCGCGAGCTGGTAGACGACATCCTGGTGCTCTCGCAGCTCGACGACCGCGAGAGCCCGCACGCACTAGAAGAGTCCGAAACCGTCGACCTCTTGCCCCTGAGCGAGCGCCTGATCGAGCGCCTGCGCCCCTTTGCGCTGCAAAACCAGGTGGTGCTGCGGCTCGAGCACTCCGGCGACCTGCGCCTCCAAGGCTCGCCGCGCGTGCTCACAAGCGTCGTCTACAACCTCTGCGAAAACGCCATCCGCTACAACCGCCCCGGCGGCCGCGTGCTCATCACCCTGACCGGGCACGAGGCCAGCGTCGACCTGACGGTCAGCGACGACGGCGCCGGCATCCCTAAAGAAGACCAGCAACACGTCTTTGAACGCTTTTTTCGTGTGGATAAGACCCGCTCGCGCACGACCGGTGGCACCGGCCTGGGCCTAGCCATCGTCAAGAACGGCGCCGAGTACCACGGCGCGACGCTGACCTTAGAGAGCCAAGTGGGCGAAGGAACGACGATCAGTTTGAGCTTCCCCCGGTAGAGCGGGGGCAGCTGGCTGCAGGCGAGCGACTACGGGCGGCCCCCGCCAGCCAGAAAAATGAAAATGCGCTAATCTAGGTAGTTGATCTTCGCTAAAGTACGTTGAAGGCTCCACTCGGCAGAAAGACGTTGCTGCTCTTCTTTCTGCAAACGTTGAAACTCTAGGATCAAGTAATACTTGAACTCTGCCGAGATCCAGGTGGCAAACTCAAAAGCTATATCACGGTGTGCGAATGTTCCCCCGCCATAGCGCCCGGCCTTAGAGTAGATGCCGACAGCACCCGTTCGCTCTACCCATTGCTTTGTCGAAATAGTGAAACTCTGACTGAACCGCTCTTCTTTAATACTACGGAATTCGGTAGTATTAAAAAACGGATTGTTTGTTTTCTCCCATAGCCCTAGGAATTCGAGCGTGTAATTCGTGCTTAACCAATGTGCAATAGTCAGGCTTGTCTCGCTGGGATTCTTATGTTTAGCCATATCGGTCAGCGAGATGTAGTCGTCTTTATTGTGTTTGACGATGCTAACAACAGTACCCTGAACACTGATGATCTCTTGTTTCTGCTTAGCCACAATATTCTCCTCCATAACAAGAACATATGTTCGATTATACCATGACTCGATGACGTTTTTCCTGATAAATCGGCAAACTGACTCAGGGTTTTTGAACCGGGCGATACAACATAACGAACATCTATCAAGAAGGGCGGCTGCTCTTACTCAGGTGTTTGTTAATGTATCACCTGGTCAGTCTGCCGACTGTGAAGCGGATGGTCAAGCTCGAGCACTCCGGCGACCTGCGCCTGGCCATCGTCAAGAACGGCGCCGAGTGCCACGGCGCGACACTGACCTTAGAGAGCCAAGTCGGCGAAGGAACGACGATCAGCCTGAGCTTTCCCCGCATTAATACACATTCTTCCGATGGCCTACCTCAAGGGCCAGAACAATAAGCTCATCGTCTCTGATCTCTACAATGACGCGATACTCACCAATGCGATAGCGCCATTTACCAGCAAAATTCGCGGAAAGGGCTTTGCCGAATTGCCGGGGATCAGCGCAGCCATCGATACTCTTGGCCAGCCAAGCCAAGATTATCCGACGATGCCCCGGATCGGTTTTGCGCAGCTGCTTGAGGGCCTTGTCCGATATCCGGACACTCCATGTCATAGAATGCCAAACTCCTCCATGACCTCTTTCAGACTATAAGAAACAGGGTTCTTATCATATTCGGCCTTGGCGGCCTCCCATTCCCTGAGATCGAGCTCATCCTCGATGCGCTCAAGCGCACTCCGGCGCATAAACTCCGAAGTACTGCACCCAAACACCTCAGCATACTTGGCAATCAGCTCCTTTTCAGCGCTGTCCAGCCTTATCGTGAGAGTCTCACTACTCATGGTGACCCCTTTCGTCGATGTGTTGCATTGTAGCACAACCTTCTAAACTGGGGTATTTCGCGAGCCTCTTCTATGTGAATCCGCCCCGCCCTCCCCGG
>WRFC01000089.1 GCA_009779015.1 Coriobacteriia bacterium
AGGCGCTGGATGAGGATGTCGCGCGCCTCTTCGGGCGTGTAGTCGTCAAAGTCCTCGTCGATCTCGATGGCCTGCTCGGGGAGAAGAGCAGCGGCCTTGAGCGAGAGCAGCGTTGCGGCGACCACCAAAAAGTCGCTGGCGACATCCATGTCGAGGTCGCGGATGGCGTCGACGTGGGCCAGGTACTGGTCGGCCACCTCGGCGATCGAGATCCGCCCGATGTCGACCTTTTGCTCGCTGACCAGGGAAAGGAGCAGGTCGAACGGTCCTTCGAATGATTCTATCTGGACGCGGTAAGACATGGCTGCCCGTTAAAAGTAATCGATGCAGATCGCCCGACGGACTTGGGCGAGCGTTTCTTCGGCCACCTCGTTGGCGCGCGCGCTGCCCTCTTTGAGCACCTGCATGACGTAGCCCGGGTCTTTGGCCAGCTCGGTTCGGCGCTCGCGGATGGGCTTGAGCTCGGCGTTGAGCACTTCAAAGAGGTAGTCTTTGACTTTGACGTCGCCCAGGCCGCCGCGCTGGTAGTGTTCTTTCAAGCGCGCCACCTCGGCCTTGTCCGAGGCAAAGACGTCGAGGTAGGTAAAGACCGTGTTGCCCTCAAGGTGGCCGGGGTCCTCGACCCGCAGGTGCAGGGGGTCGGTATACATCTGGCGGATCTTGGCGCGCAGGGTCTTCTCGTCATCGGCCAGGTAGATGCCGTTGTCCAGCGATTTGGACATCTTGGTGTCGTTGCCCGTAATGCCGGGCAGGCGCTGGGCCAGGCCTTCAGAGGGCAGCAGGGCCTCGGGGAGCTTGAGCACTTCTCCATATATCTGGTTAAAGCTGCGCACGATCTCGCGCGTTTGCTCGATCATCGGCAGCTGGTCGACCCCGACGGGGACGACGTCGGCCTGGCAGAAGGTGATGTCGGCGGCCTGGCTGACCGGGTAGCAGAGGAAGCCGGCCGGGATCGAGGCGCCAAAGCCCTTTTGGGCGATCTCGGTCTTGACGGTCGGGTTGCGCTCGAGGCGCGCCAGGGTCACGAGGTTTAGGTAATAGACGGTCAGCTCGGGCAGGGCGCGGATCAGAGATTGGATAAAGAGCGTCGTCTTTTGCGGGTCGAGCCCGACGGCCAGATAGTCCAGCGCCACCTCGAGGATGTTGTCGCGCACCTTTTGGGGGGTGGCAAAGTTGTCGGTCAGCGCCTGGACGTCGGCCAGAAAGACAAAGCAGTCGTACTCGCCGCTCTCTTGCAGGGCCAGACGGTTCTTCAGAGAGCCGACATAATGCCCCAGGTGCAGCTGCCCGCTGGGGCGGTCACCGGTTAGAAGAACTTTTCTCATCGTCACTAGTTTGCTTTCTTTACTCGTTCAGCGTTACCGTTCAGGCCTGGCCGTTCGGCCCCGGCGTTGCCGCCCGGCCTTGCCGCCCCGGCGTTGTCGCCCGACCTTGCTGCCCGGACTTGCTGCCCCGGCTTAGAACGGAAACAGCAGGGTCGAGAGGTTGCCGGCCGTGGCCTGGATATACCAGCCTATCGGGTTGAAATTGTAGCCCATAAAACTACCGAGCATGGGTAAGACCAAGACTAATATAAGGAGGATGGGCAATGAGTAGCGTTGGATCGTGTACCAGGTATGCAGATGCTGGCGTGGGATGAAGGGCATGATGACGCTCGACCCGTCCAGCGGCGGGATGGGTATAAGGTTGAAGAACATCAAGACCAGGTTGATGAAGATAAAGTAATAAAGCGCGGTGAGGAGCCAGTAAAGCCAGTTGCCCTGCTGGAGCAAACTGTCCGGCAAGACGAAATAGAGCACCCAGGCCAGAATGCCACTGACCAGCGCCAGGACCAGGTTGGCAGCCGGGCCGGCCAGGCCGGTGATTACTTCTCCCTTTTTCATGTTGCGAAAACGGTTGGGGTTGTAGGGCACTGGCTTGGCGTAGCCAAAGACCGGAGCGCCGGTAAAGATGAGGATCAGAGGCAGAATGACCGTGCCAAAGGGGTCGATGTGCTTGAGCGGGTTGAGCGAGAGGCGGCCGGCGCTCTTGGCGGTCAGGTCGCCCATCTTGTAGGCGGCAAAGCCGTGCGAGACCTCGTGCAGGACGATGGCCGGAATAAAGCAGATGACACTGATGATGATGAAGGGAATGTTCAGGTTGGACACGTCGGCAGCCTTTCTCAAGTCTGGTTGATATTGTACCCTATACCAGCTCTATACTTGGTTTTTTGGCTTTTGGCCAGGCAACGAGAGGAAAGGTGTGGACAGACGGGCTAAACGCAGCCATCGGATAGCGCAGGCCGGCATCATCGCCGCCAGCTACGCCGCCCTGACCTTGCTCTGCCTGGGCCTGCTCCAGGGCCTGGCCTGGGGGCCAGTGCAGCTGCGGGTCTCAGAGGCCTTGACCGTTTTAGCGCTGTTTACGCCGGCGGCCATCCCGGGGCTGACGATCGGCTGCATCTTGGCCAACCTCTTGGGAATGGCCATCAACGGCAGCGGCCCGGTCGGCCTGTTGGACGTCGTCTTTGGCTCGTTGGCTACCTGCCTGGGCGCCATCTGGATGTGGCACTTTCGCTCGCGCCAGGCCCTGGCCCTGTTGGGGCCGGTGGCCGCAAACGCCTTGATCATCGCCGCCTACCTGCCAGTCCTGCTGGCCGCCCTGGGGTTTTACACGATCCCCTTTACTAATATCAGCCTGTCCGGCTCGTGGCCGGCCATGTATGCCTTTGGCGCCGTTGCCATTGCCATCGGCGAGGCTCTGGTGGTCTATGCCCTCGGCTGGCCACTGGCCAGCGCGCTCAAGAAGAGCGGGCTGGTGGCACGCTTACAGGCGACGGGCAGCAGCGTGGACGGGCCGGGCAGCAGTCCGGGCGGCGTGGACGGGCCGGGCAGCAGTCCGGGCGGCGTGGACGGGCCGGGTAAAGCGGGCAAAGCGGACAATCACCAACCGTAGTAGCTGCCACCGAAATTGCCGATGGAGTTGACCAGAGACGAAATGATAAACGTCGTAAAGACCACGCTGAGGATGGCAAAGATGATCATCAGGGCGATGTTCACTGCCATGCCGATGGCCGAGAACTTGATTGCCCCGCTCTTGATCGGCTGCGGCTTGCTCCAGTTCGTGGCAAACGCAATCAGTATCCCCGGGATACCCAAGAGAAAGCCTATAAAAAACCAAGCCGCCTTGACCCCGCCCGTGAGCTCGGTAGCAACCGGGGCAGGGCCGGGCGCATACTGCACCGGCGCGCTGACTGGCACGTAATAGGCCTGCTGGCCGCCCGTCGGCTGGCCGCCCGTCGGTTGGCCGCCCGCCGGCTGCCCGCCCGCCGCAGCGTAGTATTGCTGCTGGCCTGCCGACTCAGGGCTCGCGCTCCCCTGGCCAGCCTGAGATGTATCCTGATCCATAACTTCTCCTTTACGGTTGGTTTTGTTCAATTCAGCTTACACATATCTGCACTATATTACTTTGCCCTGAAGAACACCTGAAACCCCGCCCACCAAAATCACCAATACCAGACCAATCTGTTTCAGCCTCGCTCCGGCAGCAGCAGCTCGGCAATCTGGACGGCGTTGAGGGCGGCGCCTTTGCGTAGCTGGTCGGCCACGCACCAGAAGTTGATGGCCCAAGGCAGCGAGTCGTCGCGGCGGACACGGCCGACGTAGACCTTGTCGGTGCCGGCCAAGAGCCCGGGCATCGGGTAGGTCTGGGTGGCCGGGTCATCCATCAAGACTATGCCATCGGCTGCGGCTAATGTTAAGAAGACATCGTCCAACGAGAAGTCCGCAGCAAACTCGACATTCACCATCTCGGCATGGCTGCGCACCACGGGCACGCGCACGCAGTTGGCGCAGACGGCCAGATCCGGCTCGGACATGATCTTCTTCGTCTCGACGACCATCTTCCACTCTTCTTTCGTGGACCGGTCATCCAAGAAGACGTCGATCTGGGGGATGCAATTAAAGGCCAGGCGGTGGGCAAAGAACTTGACCGTCGGCTCTTCTCCGCCTAAATACTGGCGGCTCTGGAGGTCGAGCTCGTTCATGGCGTTGAGGCCGCCGCCGCTGGCCGCCTGATAGGTACTGACGACGACGCGCTTTAGGGGCGCCACCGCGCGCAGGGCGTTGAGGGCGACGACCATCTGGATGGTCGAGCAGTTGGGGTTGGCAATCAGGCCGCTATGCTGGCGTATGGCCTGGGGGTTGACCTCGGGCACGACGAGCGGCACGCCATCGGTCATGCGAAAGGCCGAGGAGTTGTCGATCATCACGGCACCGGCCGCCAGCACCGCGTCTTTGAACTCCTCCGAGACCGAACCGCCGGCCGAGAAGAGGGCGATGTCAACGTCGCTGAAACTCTCTGGCCGCATCTCTTCGACCACCAGCTCGCCGCCTTTAAAGGGCAGGGTGCTGCCCGCGCTCTTGGCCGAGGCCAGCGCCTTGACCTGGCTGGCCGCAAAGCCACGCTGCTCTAAAACCAGCAACATCTCGCGTCCGACGGCACCCGTCGCACCGGCGACGGCAACAACAGGGTGGGCGGGCATGGGTTTTGTCCAAGACATCTTTTTCACTTCTCCTCAAAGGCTGCGCGTTCATGCGTCTTTCATGGCCGGGCGCCGGCGTGCGGCACCGTTGTGCGGCGCCGACGTGCGGCACCG
>WRFC01000090.1 GCA_009779015.1 Coriobacteriia bacterium
CGGGCTCGCTATGCGAGTCCGCCTTCTGCCACCAACCCACGAGCCCGCTCATTCCACCGCCTTCAGCGCCTCTACCATGTCGATGCGCACGAGGCTGCGGTACATCCCCAAATTCACAATCAAAGCAAAGAACAGCGTCAATGCGATCGAGAAGACCCAGGTTGTCCAGAGGATGTCGCGGCTGAACATGAAGACGTCGATCTCCAGCGTGGTGATGACGTAGCGCTGGAGCAAGAAGCCCAGCCCCAGGCCGACCAGCGTGCCAATCAGGGTGATCACGATATTCTCCCTGTATATATAGGCTGCAATCTCGCGGTCCGTCATACCCAGCACCTCCAACGAGGCCAGCTCGCGGCGGCGCTCCTCGATATTGATCGTGGTCAGCGAGAACAAAACAACGAAGATCAGCGCGGCGGCGGCGGCCACCAGGATGATGATGACGAAGGTCAGGACGTTCAGCTGGTTGTTTAGGCTGGCGGTCTGGTCGCTCATGTAGCTGACCGCCGTGACGTCGGGGTCGTTGGCCACGCTGGCGGGCAGCTTGGCCTGGCCGGCCGGCAGAAAGCCGAGGATGCGGTTGGGCGTGGGGGTCGTGCCAAAGGCCTGGGCATAGGTGTCGGCGGTCATGTAGACATAGTGCAATGTGTAGTTCTCGACGATGCCTTCGACCGGCAGCGTGGCCTCGACGCCCTCCAGCGTGCGCAGCGTGACCTGGCCGCCGACCTCGACACCCAGCTGGCGGGCGATCTGCTCGGTCAGAATAACGCCGCCGTCGGTCAGGCTGTACGAGACGGCCGGGTTAAAGGCCGTGGCGCGCGAGCGCAGGTTCACAAAGTCGCCGAACGTCTGCGGCGTAAACGAGGCCACGAGGTTGATGTCTTTGGTCAGCTGGCCGTTGGTGATGCGCAGGGTCTCGGCCAAGACATCGGTCTGGGCGGTCAAGGCCGAGCTGGCCTGCAGGCGGGCGTCCAAGTCGGATTGCGGCTCGCCAGCGGCCAGGCGGAAGTCGACCGAGACATCGTATTTGAGCATCTCGCCATACTGTTTGACCGGCAGCGTCAAAAGCGCGTCGTGCAGCCCCAGGGCCGTGAACATCAAGGCCGTGCAGCCGGCCACGCCAAAGACCGTCATCAGCAGGCGCTTCTTATACCTGAAGAGGTTGCGGGCTGTGACTTTTTGTAAAAAGGAGAAGCGCCTCCAGAGCGGCGCCAGGCGCTCGAGGAAGATGCGCTTGCCGGCCTTGGGCGCCGCTGGGCGCATGGCCTCGGCCGGGGCCTCGCGCACGGCGCCGCGGACGACCAAGAGGGCGGGCACGACGGCCGCAAAGGCCGCGATGCCCATCGAGGCCAAGGCATAGGGCAGCGAGAAGGGCGCGACCAAGTGGGGTATCTGAAAGAGCGCGCCAAAGGCGTTGAAGATGACTTGCGGCAGCGTCGTAAAAGCCACGATCACACCGATTACCGAGCCGATCAGAGAGGCCGCCAGGGCATAGACGAAATAGCGCCCGACGATGGCCCGGCTGCGGTAGCCGAGCGCCTTGAAGACGCCGATCTGCACGCGGTCAGACTCGACCAGGCGGGTCACGGCCGTCATCGAGACAAGAGCGGCAATCAAGAAAAAGAAGGCCGGCACGATCGTGGCCAAGGCCTTGAGCTGGTCGCTCTCGGACTGAAAGCTAAAAAACCCGGCGTTATCGGTGATGCCCAGCACGTACCAGGTCGGCGTTTTGAGGTCGCCCAGGGCCTGCTGGGCTGTGGCCAGTTTGGCGCGGGCGTCATCGAGCTTGGCCTGGCTGGCCGGCTCGGCGGCATCGAACTTGGCCAGGTTCTCGGCATAGGCGGCCTCGCCGTCCTCGTAGGCGGCCAGCCCCGAGCGGTAGCTGGCCAGCCCCGAGGCATAGCTGTCCTCGCCGCTTTGGAGCTTCTGGCGGTTGGCCGTATAGGCGGCCTCGCCGGCGTTGAGGTCGTCGCGCGCCGAGTCAAAGGCCGCCGACTGCGCCTGAAAAGCGGCCAGCCCCTGCTCGTAGGCCGCCTCGGCCGCGCTCAGCTCCGCCGCTTTCTGCTCATAGGCGCCGGGGCTCAGAAGGCCAGCGGCCTGGGCGGCCTCGAGCTGGGCGCGGCCGCTGGCGATCTCTTGCTGGCTGGCATCGAGCTGTGCCTGGGCGGCCGTCAGGGCGTCTTGGGCGGGGCCGAGCTTGGCCCAGCCGGCATCCAGCTGGCTGCGCGCGGCCGCCAGTTGGCTCCACCCAGAGTCCAGCGTGGCGCGCGACTGGTCAAGCTTCTGCTTGCTCGCATCCAGCGTCTGCTGGCTCGCATCCAGCCGGGTGCGCGCGGCATCCAGCTGCGCCTGGGCATTGTCCAGCTGGGCCTGACCGTCGTCGATCTGGCGCTCGGCCAAAGATATCTGGCGGTTGGCGCTGTCTTGCAGCGCCTGCAGGCGCAGCGGCGTCTGCGTCGTCGCGGTATCCTCGAGCCGTGCGACCTGGGCCGCCACCTGATCGTTGTAGGCTGGCGAGAAGCGCAGGCCGCCGGTCGTGGTGTCGATGCCCGCAGGGCCCGTGCCCTTCTCCACAGATTTGACGTAGACCTCGGTATAGGCTGAAAGTGCGAAGTCTTGCTGGGGGATGAGGAAGAAGTAGCTGTTCTTGCCGTTGCCGATCTCGGACGCCCCGCGGTCCTCGGCCAAGAAGAGCGGGCTTTCGGCCACGCCGACGATTTGAAAGACGCTGTGCCCAAGGGTGTCGTAGATGCTGTCCGACGTGCCGCTTGAGAAGTAGACGAAGTCGCCGATCTTGAGGCCGCTCACGTCCAAGAACTTCTGCTCGACGAGGCACTCGCCCGATGTCGCCGGCAGCCGCCCGGCCAGCAGCTTGGGGGCGTTGAGGCCGCCGCCCGAGGCCGTGCGCGGGTCGATCGAGAGCACCTGGCTCGAGACCTCGTCGCCCCCCCGGTCGACTTTGACCAAGACGTTGGCATTGTAGCCGGCGTAGACGTCGAGCACGCCTGCGGTGTTGCGGATAGCGGCCACGTCGGCGGCATCGAAGCCGAGCGTCGAGACGATGCTGATGTCCATGGCGTTCTGCTCGTTTAAGTAGAGGTTGGTGTTGTACTGCATGTACGGGCCGGTGATGCGGAGCCCGGCAAAGAAGGCCACGCCGATGGCCGTGATGATGATGATCGAGAGAAAGCGCGGCAAAGTCTGCCTGATCAGCCGCCAAGCACTGAGCGAGAAGGGATGTCTTTTTTTACCACTCAATTCGATCCACCGGGCTTGGCTTGGCATTCTTGGTGATGCCCTCAACACGCCCGTTGCGGATCTGGATGGTCAGGTCGCCCATGGCCGTGAGGGCGAGGTTATGGGTGACGATGACGACCGTGACACCCTGCTCGCGGGCGGCCTGCTGGAGCAGCTTTAAGACCAGCTTGCCCGTGTGGTAGTCCAGCGCGCCGGTCGGCTCGTCGCATAACAAGAGCTTGGGGTTCTTGGCCAAGGCGCGGGCGATGGCCACGCGCTGCTGCTCGCCGCCCGAGAGCTGGGCCGGAAAGTGCCCCGAGCGCTCGCCCAGCCCGACCAGCTCAAGGGTCTCTAAGGCGTCGCGATGGCCGGGGCAGATCTGGGCGGCCAGCTCGACGTTCTCAAGCGCTGTGAGGTTGGGGATGAGGTTGTAGAACTGAAAGACAAAGCCGACGGCGGTGCGCCGGTACTTGGTCAGCCCCGGGCGGTCGAGCCCGGCCACGTCGAGCCCATCGATCGAGACCGTGCCGCCGTCGGCGCGGTCCATGCCGCCGAGGATGTTCAAGATCGTCGATTTGCCCGCGCCGCTCGGCCCGACGACGGTCGCCAAGTGCCCTTCTTTGACCGCAAAACTAACACCGTCAGCAGCACGGATCGCCACATCGCCGGTGTGGTATTCCTTCACGACATCGATCAGCTCAAGATACTCCATATACTTATCATAGGCCAGGGGGGATTGCCCAAGAAAGACGAATTCTTAACCGCTTCATATCAGATTACGGGTTATCATTCCCCAATGCAGTTTTATCGGTGGACAGTATGTGCGCGAGGAGGATGGAATGCAAAAAACAAGCATCAAGGCACTGGTGGCGGAGTGCATCGGAACAGGCGTCTTGACATTCATGGGGTGCGGCTCAGCGGTCTTCTTGGGCGCCGCCACGACGGGCGGGCATCTGGCCGTGGCCCTGGCCTTTGGCCTCTCGGTGGTGGCCATGGCCTATGCCATCGGCAACGTCAGCGGCTGTCACATCAACCCGGCGATCACCTTCGGGATGGCCATCGACCGGCGCATCAGCTGGCTGACGATGCTCTTGTACTGGGTCGCCCAGTGCATCGGGGCGATCCTCGGCGCGGCCCTCTTGGCCGGCCTGGCCAGCCTCTACACGCCCGGTGACATGACCGGGGCGCTTGGCTCCAACGGCTTTGGCACCGTCGGCATGGGCGGCGCTATCATCACCGAGATCGTGCTGACCTTTATCTTCGTGCTGGTCGTACTGGCCGTCACGGCCGACAAGGCCAAGGGCTCGGTGGCCGGCATCGTCATCGGCCTGACCCTGACCTTCGTGCACATCGTCGGCATCCCGCTGGACGGCACCTCGGTCAACCCGGCGCGCAGC
>WRFC01000091.1 GCA_009779015.1 Coriobacteriia bacterium
CGCAAGAGCCAATCAGGGGCAGCACCATCGCCAAAAGAACAACAGCGGTAATTCCCTTTCTGCCAGCTCTTTTGTTCATATAACGCCTCATCATTACGTGCCCGCTTCTCTTGCCGATCCACCTTGCATAGTTGCGCTTTGCCAAAAGTTTAATATAGGTGCAAGTAGAACGCAGCGTCCCGGGAGGGCTCTGGCGTCGGGCCGCAGCGCGGCCGAGGTCCCCAAAAAAGGGCGGCAAAGGAAGGAGGATGAGGCATGGGGGCGGTAACAGTCACGCTGCTTGGTGGCCAGGGCGCGGGCGAAGGTGGATGGAGCTGGTCTTCTCCCTTTGGTTTTTGGCGTTTTTGGGCCGGCGGCACCGGCCAATGGCCATTTACTGCCAAGAATTTGCGATATTGTACGATTGGCGGCAGGATTTCAGATTTTGGGGGGCAGTTTTGCTAATTTTTCGAACTTGTGCATGGATTTGCGCCCAAAACAGGGTGTATTCTGCCGGCCCCCCATGACGCCCAGCAGTGCGGCATTGCCCGGCCCTTCTCCTCATTCTTTTGCCGCTCTTCTTTGAGCAAGGTGAGCGGAGGACGCAACTTATGTCAATCCTGGCCTAACACCACCCAGACCAGCCGACCCCCCCAGCCAGCCGACCCCTCCAGCCGACCCCCCGACCCCCACCCACCCCCAACCTCTCTGTCATCGGTTCGTAACGGCGTTGGCGACCGGGCTCTCTAAGCCCCAGCACCCACTGCGGTACAATTAGACATCTAAGCAGACATCTTCTGGTGAGGAGCCATATGTGCGGAATCGTTGCCTTTTGCGGAGTGAAAAACGCAATCACACCATTGCTCACGGGCCTGGCGCGCCTTGAATACCGGGGCTATGACAGCGCCGGGCTGGCGGTCATCGACCCCCAGGCAAAGCAGCTGAGGACCATCCAGCGGGTGCGCCAAGAGGGGCGCGGCATGGTCGAGGTACTGCGCGAGGCTGCCGCCGAGGCCGGCCTGGGCGACGACAGTCAGGGCATCACCTGCGGCATCGGGCACACGCGCTGGGCAACGCATGGGGCGCCGTCGGTGGCCAACGCGCACCCGCATTGCGATTGCCAGGGGCGCATCGCCGTTGCCCACAACGGCATCATCGAGAACCACGGGCGCCTGCGCGAGCAGCTGACAGCCGAAGGCCACACCTTTCATTCCCAAACCGATAGCGAGGTAGTATCGCATCTTGTGGAGAAGCACTATGCCCTCCAAAACGGCGACCTGGCCGCGGCCGTGCGCGCGGCGGTGGCCGAGCTGTCCGGCTCGTTTGCGCTGGCCATCCTCCATCGCGACTACCCAGAGGCCCTGGTCGTGACGCGCAACGACTCGCCCTTGGTCATCGGCAGCTGCGCCACCGGGGCTATCGCGGCCTCGGATGTGCCCGCCCTGATCGAGTATACGCGCGACGTCTGCTACTTGGACGACCGCGATATCGCCATTTTGCATGCCAACGGCAGCGTCGAGTACTTTGACCCGGCCGGCGAGCCCTATACGCCCAACACCTACCACATCGATTGGAACATCAAAGAGGCCGAAAAGGGCGGTTATCCCGATTTTATGCTGAAAGAGATCAACGAGCAGCCGCGGGTCGTCCGCGACGTCTTAAAGGGGCGCTTGAACACCCAGGCCAAGACCCTCGAGCTGCCCGAGCTGGCCATGACGCCCGACGAGCTGGCGGCCATCGATCGGGTCTACATCGTCGCCTGCGGCACCTCCTATCACGCCGGATTGATTGGCAAAGACCTCATCGAGTCGTGGGCGCGCATACCGGTGGAGGTCCGGGTGGCCTCAGAATTCAGGTATGCCAACCCCATCATCAGCTCAAACACCCTGGTCATCGCCATCACCCAATCGGGCGAGACGGCCGACACGCTCGAGGCCGTGCGGCTGGCCCGGCGCGCCGGCGCGCACGTCGTGGCCATCACCAACGTCATCGGCTCGCGCATCACGACCGAGGCGCAGACGACCATCTACATCAAGGCCAACATCGAGATCTCGGTGGCCGCGACCAAGACCTTTCTGGCCCAGCTCTGCCTGCTTGCCCTGCTCGCGCTCTTTCTCTCGCAAGAACGCGGGCTGGTCAACGAGACCCAAATAGTCACGGCCTTTGAGGCGCTGCAGCGCCTGCCCCAGCAGATCGAAGCGGTCTTGGCCGACACCACCAGCATCGATGCGGCCGCCGAGGTCTGCGCCGATGCCACGACCGTGCTCTTCATCGGGCGCGGCGTGGGCGCCACCACCTGTTACGAAGGCGCCCTCAAACTCAAAGAGATCAGCTACATCCATGCCGAGGCCATCGCCGCCGGCGAGATCAAACATGGCACGCTCGCCCTCATCGACCCGATCGTCGCCACCCCCGTGGTGGCCGTGGCCGTGGCCAGCGCCACGCACGACAAGATGCTGGCCAACATCGAAGAAGTCAAGGCGCGCGGGGCCCGCGTGATCGCCCTGGCCACCGAGGGCGACGAGCGCGTTGGCGAGCTGGCTGACATCGTCATCTACCTGCCGCCGACCTATGAACAGCTATCGCCGGTCCTGGCCAGCGTAGCACTGCAGCTATTGGCACACCGCGCGGCCGTTTTGCTGGGGCGCGATATCGACAAACCGCGCAACCTGGCCAAAAGCGTGACCGTAGAGTAAGGCGGGGCAATGTAGAGCAAAGTGAAGTGAGGGGCTTGGGAGAAGAAAACCTAGGGGGAGAAGAAAGCAGCGCGCCGGACGGCCAGTCGTTGGCCGGCCTCGGCGTCGACATCATCGAGATCGAGCGCATGGAGCGGGCGTTTGTGCGCGTGGCCAGCATGAAGGCGCGCCTTTTTACCCCGGCCGAGATCGCCTACGCCGAGTCCAAGGTGCGGCCGATCGTCCACTACGCCCTCTTTTTTGCGGCCAAAGAGGCCGTCTTAAAGGCCCTTGGGACCGGCTTTCGCGGTATGGGCTGGACCGACGTCGAGGTCAGCCATGACCGCTTTGGCCGCCCGCTGCCCATGCTCAGCGGGGCCGCCCAGCAGCAGGCCGAGCAGCTGGGCGTGCGCGAGGTGCAGCTCTCGCTTTCGTACACGCACCAGGTGGCGGTGGCCTCGGCCGTGGCCATCAAGGACCGCGACCGCCCGCCCCGCGACCCAAAAACCGACCCCAAGGCCGAGCTGATGCGCCAATTCAAAGAGGTGCGCAGCATCCTCGACGAGATGGACACGCGCCTCCAAGAGCTCGAGTCCAGCGACGCGCCGCCGCCCTTGAGCGCCCAAGTACCAGAGGGAGAAGAGCCCGGCGGGCCTGCCGCGGGCGGGCCTGCAACGGGCGGCTCAGGGTTCGGCGAACCTGCCGCAGGCGGGCCTGCAGCGGGTGGGCCTGCAGCGGGCGGCTCAGAGCCCGGTGGGCTAGAAGCGGGCAGGCCTGCAGCGGGCGGGCCTGCAGCGGGCGGGGGGCAGGCCAGCCATGGACAATGACCAGCTGGCCGCGCTGCTGCCGCCGATCGCGCCAAACGCCCATAAATACCAACGGGGCAGCCTTTTGGTCATGGGCGGCTCAAAGCGCTATGTCGGGGCTGCCGTGCTTGCCGCGCAGGCGGCCGCCCGCACGGGTGCCGGCTACGTCAGCCTGGCTGTCCCCGACGGCGTGGAAGCCCGGGCGCAGGCCCACCTGCTGACCGTGCCCGTGATCGGCCTGCCCGCCAGCGCGGCCGGAGATGGCCAGTCGGCAGCATTTGGCCAGTCGGCATCCGCAGCCGGCAGCGGCCAGCCGCCGTCTGCGGCCAACAGCAACCAACAACTCGCAGCCAGCAACGGCCAGCAGCCGTCTGCGGCCGCTGGCTTTCCTCCCCAGGCCCTTGAAACGCTAATAGCTCAGCTCAAGCATGTCGACGCCATGCTCTATGGCCCCGGAGTGCTTGAGGGGCAGGGCAACCAGCAGCTGCTCATAGACTGCCTCGCGGCCGCAGACCTGCCCTTGGTGCTCGATGCCGGGGCGCTGCCTTTGCTTGGGCAATGGCTACAAGCGCAGCGGGCTCAGCCTGAGCCCCAGGCACAGGGGCATGAGCCACAATCTCCGCCCCCCGTACCCCCCGCGCCCCCCGCCTCCCTCGCCCTGCGCCCGTCGCCTGGGTCGGCCTGGACGGTCATTTTGACCCCGCACGCCGGCGAGCTGGCGGTGCTTTTACGCGCCAGCGGCTGTGCTGACGCCGCCGCCCTGGCCAAGGCCTTGCAGGCGATCGTGGTGCTCAAAGGCCCAGAGACCGTGGTCTACCACCAAGACGGCCAAGAGCGGTCGCGCTCGGGGACCGTTGGCCTGGCCAAGGCCGGCAGCGGAGACGTGCTGGCCGGCATCATCGCCTCGTTGCTCGCCCAGGGCGCAACGCCCGGGCAGGCGGCCATGGCCGGCGTAGAGCTGCACGGCCGGGCGGGCTGTCAGGCCATGGCTAAAAAATCACTGCGGGCGATGATCGCACGCGATATCATAGAGGCAATCCCCGACGTCTTAAAACTGGTCGAAGGAGTTTGAAAGTGACAGCGCTCAAGCAACCCTCCTTTTTAGCCGCCCCCGCCGCCCTGGCCGGCACCCCCGGCGCCCTGGCCGCC
>WRFC01000092.1 GCA_009779015.1 Coriobacteriia bacterium
AAAAACAACTTGGCGGTAACCATCCTCGGGTTACCGCCATTTTCTGACCTCTTGTTTGGCCAGCGGGCGCTGGCATTTCTAACTCGGTTGGTAGCCACTAAGATTGCCTTGGTCTGCTCGTGGCCAAACTCGAGGGTTGTCGGGGTTGTTTGCCTCAGACCGTTAGTAGCCTTCTGGTCGAGGCCAGCATTTTGCACCGACGGACATCAGTTTTTTCGTATCGACTTTCTTGTACTGGAACTTGACGAACCAGATCGAGGCGATCAGGTAGAACACCAAGGCCGCCGCCATGTTGATCCAATACCCTAAGAAGAGCCCAAAGAAGGTCATTGCTGATAGCAAGAGCAGCACAATCGCAGGCATCGGATGAAATGGTGCAGTGTACCCCCTTTGAATCGACCCCATGGGGTACATGCGGCGGAACTTCATCATGATGATCGAAGTCAATATATAGACCATGACGGCCGAGAAGATCGAGAACGTAATAACCTGGTCGAGCAACCCGGTCAGACCGAAGACCGCGGCGATGGGGACCAAAAAGAGGATGGCGCGGTAAGGGGTCTTGTATTTGGGATGGATGGCCGAGAAGAAGTCGGGCATCAAAGTATCGCGCGACATCGAGAAAAGCGCACGGCTAGAGTCGTTGATACAGCCGTTGGCGCTGGCCAAGCAGGCCAACACCGTGCCGATCATCAACGCCACCACCAAGAAGGCGTGCCCTGAGGCCAAAGCCGCGTCAAAGAGCGGGTGCTCAGAGGCACCGAGTTGGTCAGGTGGCACCAGGGCAGAGCCGATGAACCAGGTCATCGTGGCGCCGACAAGCAGCGATATCAAGCCGACGATGGCACCGACCGGCAGGGCGCGGTGCACGCTGCGGGTCTCTTCGGCCGCCAACGTCGTGCCTTCGACCCCAAGGTAGAACCAGATACCGAACTGCATGGCGGCCACGATGCCGATGAGGCCAAAGGGCAACCCGTTAGAAAGGCTGTTGAGGTTCAAGACCAGGGTGTTCAAGCCGTGCGTCAACCCGCCAATCAGCAAAAGGGTGATCGTTGTAAAGGCGATCGAAGTGATGATGAAGTTCATCGTCAACGAGGCCAGCACGCCCCGGTAATTTAATAAGGCCAGGACCAGGAGGCTCAACAAGATGAAGGGTAAGGGTTGGGCCTCCGGACTTATCGCCGTGACGATGGTTCCGACCACCAAGACATCGGCGGCCGCCAGCATGACGTACTCGAAGATCAGCATCAGGCCGACGTTAAAAGCCGCCAGCGGGCCCATCATATACTTGGCCATGGCGTACTGGCCGCCCGCTTCGGGTATGACCGACCCGATCTCGGTATTGATCATGATCAACGAGATAAAGAGGATACCGATGATCCAGCAGGCTAGGATGGCGCCTAACGTACCGCCTTTGGCGATCGTGAAGTTCCAGCCCATGAACTCGCCAACCAAAACGATCCCCACGCCCAGTGCCCAGATATGGATCGGGCCAAGGACTTTTGAGAGGACGTTCTTTTTCTCTGCTGGTTGTTCGCTTTCGACTTGCTGTTCAGCCATTCTTCATCACCTCTTTCCCGTTTCCTTGTGAATCCTTGTTCTTATTCTTCCGTTTCTCGACCCGCACGGCGTCGGAGATCAAAAAGAGTGCAATCACTCCACACAATACCCATGCAAGGATATTCAATACCGTCCACAAACTCATGCTTTCTCCTCCTCGACCAGTTGAGCCGGCACATGTGTGTTGGGATTCTCACAATAATCCGCATACTCACCGTCTTCGTAGAGCTCGCTGATCACTTTATGAAGCTCTTTGTTGCTTGTCCTCAGCAGGTAAACGAGGTAGACGACCAAGATCACAATGATCGTCCCCACACTGAGTGGTGTGATCGCGCTCAGGTAATCGATCTTACCGGTTGCACCGGCACCCACGATCACAGCCCCATTCAATAGCATCGACGTCAGCAGTGTGGCAAAACAAAGCACCATAATAAAGAAGACCTCGAAAGCCTGGGCAAAAAACCGGCGCACTTTACCTTTCTCCATCGTCCACCACCCCTTTGTTCTCGCGCAAAAAGCGCTTCTGCCTGATATCCTGCAGGTTGACCTCCAGGTAATTCTTTCTGATGTGCACAATGGCGGCAGCGACCAGGATGATTGCTGCGACGATCAGCAGGGCGCCCGAGGCAATAATCAGCACGCTCTCGACCACATCTTGCGATAGGCCGAGCACGATCACCATCATGACCAAGATAAGCATGGCCAATCCGGCAACGACAAAGCAAAGCAAGGCAATGTCGTTCCGCCTCAATTTTGCTGCTGCCTGAATATCCTTTTCATCGTCTTTCATCACATAAACACCATCCTTTCTTTATGGCACTCGGATATTTGCGCGATGCGGTAGCAAAAGAGCGCATAAGGTATAGCTTCTCTGTGCCATCCTCCAAAGCATTTTGGAGAATAGTAGGTAAGGTAGCACGTTGACATATTCATTTTTAGAAAATTTCTGACTCGCCTCTACCCATGGAAGTGTCTAAGATTCTACTAGCGTAGGACCCCATTTTGCGGCGGGGATTCTTTCGCGAGTGGGTTTACGTTGCTTTTTCGGGCTGTAAACGGTTGTTAAACGCTCTTGACAACGCGGATTGCCGAGACTGCCGAGCAAAAACGGTCGGCAAAATGCGCTAGTGTCTCAGAGTCGTTATCGGGCAGATGCACATACAAGGCGCGGCGGTTGCAGGCTGCGAGCGCCATAAAGTCGGCGCAGGCCTGAGTGGTTGCCAGGTCGCCCAGAGTCAACGGTAGGCCGGGGACGCGCAGATCGTCCAATTCATCTGTTGAGAGTATCAGAAAGACCCCCGTGTCCGGCCCGCCCTTGTGCAGCTGCCCGGTCGAATGAAGGTAGCGCGGCCCGATCTCAAGGCACGAGACCACCCCTAACCGCGCAGCCACGCGGTTGCGCATGCGCTCTAAGGCCTCGCGTCGGCCATAGCCTCGGAAAGGCACAAAGGCGTTCAACGAAAAGTAGTCCCCTGGCCCGATCGAGGACAGCAAGCCCCTGAGCAAGGCGTCGAGGCTGTTCATGTCGGCCGGCCTAATCTGGGCAGCGCTCCCCAGGGCCTGGCTCAAGCAGAGGTCGCCGACCAGAGGATCAGTTACCGCAAGCCGCAGATAGCTGCTCGCAAAGCCGTCAGAGAAGGCCGAGGCGGGCTCGGCGGCGCCTGGTCGGGCGGCGGACTGCGAGGTTGGCGGCAACTGCGGGGCCGGCGGCAAAACCGGCTTGGGCGGCAGCTTTCCTTCATTGGCCAAGAGGTCGCGGACGATGGACTTGGTCAGCTCGACATCGGGCTGGTCAAAAGGAAAGACATCGAGCAGGATGCCCAGCAGCGCTGTGGCATACTCCCAGACCACAAAATGCGAGAAGGCCTGCTCGGGGCTGTCCAGTGTGAAATGGAGGGTCGGAAGGCTTGGGTCGATATTGGCGATCGACTCGGCAAAGCCATTGGCCTGGCCGACGGCAAATGTGATAACCGAGCGGTCTGGCCGCGGTTGGCTCAAGATACTGGCGTCGACCTCGACATTCGGGATGATGCCCTTGCCCAGCTTACCCAGCGACTCGGCAATCATCTGCTCGACCCAAAGGCCAAAGACCTGACCCGAAGGCGGCATCACAAGAGAGAACTTGTCACGCCCGGCAAGGTAGGAGGCCGAGAGAAAGGCGGCCAGCTGGATGGCCGGGTTCTCGGGGCTGTCGCAGGCACAGAGCGCTTCGGTCTGCGCGCTCTCTTCGAGGGCGCTGACTATGTTGATGCCCGCCAAAGCGGCCGGAAAAAGTGTAAATACCGTCAGCGCTGAAAAACGGCCGCCTACGCTCTTTGTGCCAGGCAAGGTCAGGCGGTAGCCTCTTTCAGCCGCCAGCTGAGAAAGCTCGCTGGGCAAGTCGGTGATGGCCGCAAAGCGCTCTGCGGCCTTGGCCTCACCCAGATGCCCGGCCACATAATGCCAGGCCACCCGCTCATGCATACGGGGCTCGATCGTCGAGCCCGATTTGCTTGAGACGATATAAAAGGTATGCGCCGGGTCGGAGGCCCCCAGGATATGGTGCACAAAAACCGGCGAGAGCGAGTCCATCGTGCGAAAGGCCACGTCCGAGCCTTTGCTGCTGGCCACCTCGCGCAGCTTGGTCACCGTCATTGAGGCCTGGGACGACCCGCCCTGGCCGATCAAGACCACGGCATCCAGCCCCTCGGCCCGGATCTCGGCCGCCCACTGCATAATCAAGTCCGGCGCTAACGGCGGCTGCGCGGCCAGATGCAGCCAGCCCAGACGCTCCTCGGCACGCCTTTGCGCCTCAGGGCCACTGCCATAAAGGCTCCCGTCCCCAGAGGCTAAACGCGAAGCCGCCTTGAGCTCTAAAAGGCGCTCAAGGCAGCTTGTGTATTTGGAAAGCTTTGAACTCATGTCGGCAAAACCACCGATCTAATTATTCAGGCTTCTCCTCAGATTCATCTGCTGCAGTTGAACCCTCCGTCGTATCGGAGCCTTCGGCTGCTGCTTCGTCGGCTGCGGCCTCATCGGCT
>WRFC01000093.1 GCA_009779015.1 Coriobacteriia bacterium
ACTGGCCGGTCATGATCACCGGGTTGCCGCAGTAGGGGCAGCTGGTGGCGCCCAAGGTGGCGTCGCCGACGATCTGGCCGGCGCAGGTGCTGCAGGTGTAGACCCGCATGTCGGCGGTCTCGCTGGCATCCCATTGCTCGGTCGGGAGCTGCCAGTCGGCGGCGGGGGTTGGGGCGGCGGCGGCGGGGGCGGCGTCAGGGGTGCCAGCTGCGGTGGTGCCGGTCGCAGTAGCTTCGGCAGCGGCGGCTGCAGCAGCTGCAGCGCCAGCGCCAGCGGCGGGGGTTGGGGCGGCGGCGCCAACAACGTCTGCACCTGCAGCGGCATCTGTAGTTGGGGCAGATGGTGCGGCATCTGTAGCTGGGGTAACGGCACTGGCCGCCGGCGGGGCCGGCGTATCAAGCACCGAGTCTTGGTCCTTGAGCGTCGAGACCTCAAAGGTCGAGTCACAGTACGGGCATTTCATCTCTTGGAGGGATGAATCAAACTCTAATCTCCCCCCGCAATTCGGGCATTTGTACGTCATTACGGCCATATCAGTATCATAGCAGAGCGCCCGCGCCCACAGCGACAGGGGGCCTTTCCGTCTGCCCAGGCACGGTCGCCCAGAATGCCGGCCAATCAGCGGCGCTTAACGCCGGCCTCTAAGGTAGAATATAAGAGTTGCCCATATGGCGTAGCTCTGATGGCATATAAGTAAAGTTAGAAAGCGCAGACCGACCGTGAGTAATCAAGCAAGCACCAAAGATGCCAAGACCACCAAGGCCCCCAGCGGCTTCCTCTGGATCATCCTGATCGCCCTGGGCTTTCTCTTTGAGCTGGCCACCCGCTTCTTTGGCATGGAGTTCAACCCCTCGGGCATCTGGCTCGATTTCGCGCCCCTGCTGGGCATCGTGGCAGCCGGCCTGCTTTTGCTCTTTGCCGCCTTCCGCATCATGAAATCATGGCCGGCGCACAACCTGCCGGCCTTCCGTTTTGACTTGCTGCTGGTCTTGTTTGGGCTGACGCTGCTGATGAGCTCTTATGTCGGCAAAGCCGCCATGCCCCTGATCTTTTCGTAAGGCCAACAGATGACAGATATTGAGGAGAAGAAAATGCCCGATCTAGACCTTGATGAAAGCCGGGCTTCAGAACAGCCAGAGCACCTGCGCTCCCAGATCCTCTTGGTGCCGACCCGCGAGCTGCTGGCCATCGCCGCCGTTTTATGGTCGGCTGCCGGATCGATGGTCGTGATGGTCGGGTTGCATGCCACCACTAACCCTTGGGCATGGTGGGAGGCCTTGGGGTTCGTGCTCACTTTTGCCGCTTTTTTCGCCCTCTTCTTAAGCATCGCGCGCAAACATGTCAGGCGTATCATGGCGATGACCGACAAGCTGTCTTTTATCCTCAAGTTCTTTGATATCAAGTCGTGGTTTATTATGATCGGCATGATCACGCTGGGTGCGGCAGTCCGCTTATCAACGTTTGTGCCCAACCAGATCATTGCCTTTTTTTATTGTGGGCTGGGGGCTGCGCTGGTGTTCTCGGGGCTTTATATTCTCATCAATTACCTGCAGATTTGGTCGAGCCGGCGTTTTCAGCAGTAAGCTGGCCGACCACGTGAGCTGCCTGGGCCGCGTGAGCTGCCTGGGGCGCCTGCGGCGCGCTCGGCTTGACGGTCACACAGGCGGCGTGGGCTAAGCCATTCGCAGTAGTGCCCAGTAGGGCAACCGGCTCGCTGGGCCTGGCCAGATCGGCCAGGCTGACCGCGTCCATATACCCGTCCATGACCTGTCGGAGGCCGCCCCAAAAGCGCGAGGTCGGGCAATCGAGCTGTAACGGGCAGTCGATCTGATCATCGGATAAGCAGTTGACCGGGGTAAAGTCGCCTTCGGCAGCCCGCACGAGCTCGCCCGCGCTGATCTGGTCGGCCGGGCGCGCCAGCCGGTAACCGCCTTGGGCGCCCCGCACCCCGTCTAAACAGCCGGCCTGGCTGAGCGCCTTGGCCAGCTGCTCGAGGTATTTGGTCGAGATACTCTGGCGCCGCGCGACATCGGCCAAAGGCACCGGGCCGCCTGCCTGGTTCTGGGCGATGTCGATCATCAGCCGCAGCGAGTATCGGGCCTTGGTCGAGATCTTCATTTAGTATTCTTCTTCGAGCTCATCGTCCTCATGGATATCACTTTTGGGCTTTTTCAGGCCCTCGATCTGGATCCCGTTCTTTTCGGCATAGTCCCAAAGGGCGGCGTGGATGGCCTCTTCGGCTAAAAGCGAGCAGTGCACCTTGACCGGGGGCAGCCCGTCCAAGGCCTCGCAGACCGCGCTGTTCGTGACCTCTAGGGCCTGTTGGATGTTCTTGCCCTTGACCAGCTCGGTGGCCATACTGGAGGTGGCGACGGCGGCCGCACAGCCAAAGGTCTTGAACTTGACGTCTTGGATGATGCCGTTATCGTCGATATCAAAATAGACACGCATGATATCGCCGCACTGGGCATTGCCGACCGTGCCGACGCCGCTCGGGTTCTCGATCTCGCCGACGTTGCGGGGGTTTGTGAAGTGGTCCATGACCTTGTCTGAATAGCCCATCTGGGTGGCTCCTTTGCGTAACGGGCAGGCCTCTGGCCTGCGCTGAATGGTTAGTGCACTGCTGAAATCGGCTTCTTGCCTTGCAAGAAGTCTTCGTAGAGCGGGCTCATGGCGCGGAGCATGGTGACCACGCCCTTGATGGCCTCGACCGTGTAATCGATGTCATCTAACGTCGTCTCTTCTCCCAGCGAAAGGCGGAGCGAGCCGTGGGCGATCTCGTGCGGCAGCCCGATGGCCAAGAGCACGTGGCTGGGGTCGAGCGAGCCCGAGGCACAGGCCGAGCCGCTGGAGGCGAGGATGCCTTTTTGCTCGAGGGTCAAGAGCAGTGACTCGCCCTCGACGAACTGAAAGCTGAAGTTGGCGTTGTTGGGCAGGCGGAGCAGGCGGTCGCCGTTCAGGCGCACATGCTCGACCTCGGCCAGGACGCGCTCGATCAGGTGGTCGCGCAGGGCGAGGGCGTGGGTGGCGCGCTCGTCAAAGCGCTCCATCGACCAATCGAGGGCGGCGACCAGGCCGATGATGCCCGGCACGTTCTCGGTCCCGGCGCGGCGTTTGCGCTCTTGGGCGCCGCCGTGGATGAACGACTTGGTCTTTAGGCCTTTGCGGATGTAGAGCAGTCCGACGCCTTTGGGGCCGTGGAACTTGTGGCCCGAGGCCGAGAGCATGTCGACCCCGAGCGCCTGGACGTCGACCGGGATGTGCGTGAGAGCCTGCACGGCGTCGGTGTGAAAGAGCGCGCCGCCCGCGTGGGCGATCGCGGCTAGCTCGCTAATCGGTTGGATGGTGCCGATCTCGTTGTTGGCCATGATGATCGAGACCAGTGTGGTGTCTGGCCGCAGGGCGGCCTTGAGGTCGGCCGGCGAGACCAGCCCCTGCTCGTCGACCGGCAGCTTTGTGACCTCGTAGCCTTGCTTTTCGAGCCATTCGGCCGTGTGCATGATGGCGTGATGCTCGATGCTTGAGGTAATCAGGTGCTTGCCTTTAGAGGCATAGGCCTCCATCGTGGCCTTTAAGGCCCAGTTGTCCGACTCGGTGCCGCCGCCCGTAAAATAGATGTCGGCCGGGTTGGCGTTAAGATGGTGGGCGACCCGCTCGCGCGCATCGGTGAGAGCTGACTTGGCGCTCTGCCCCAGCTCGTAGAGCGAGGACGGGTTGCCGTAGGCCTTGGTAAAAAAGGGAAGCATGGCCTCGACGGCCTCGGGGACCATTGCGGTCGTGGCGGCGTTGTCGAGATAGATCTGTCTGGTCATAGAGGCCTCCTGGGTAATTGGTTATCGGTGCTCGCGCCCGTGGGGCAATCCTTTTTTGTCGATCGGAGAAGATCGGTGGATTGCCAGGTGCCAGTATAAGACATAAGATCACAAATTCCTAGAGAATTACTAGGAAATAAGATCAACGGTCAGATGACAGCCATCAGAAGGGCGGCAAAAGAAAAAGGGGAGAAGAGCCGGCGCTTTTCCTGCGCCGCATGCCCGTCCCATTACGCATAGCAGCCAAGGCCAGATTGGTAAAACCTGCGGGAAAGTGCCAAACCCCTGGGAAATGAACCGCCGAGCGGCGGTTTTTCATTCCTCCGGTTTGACAAAGCGGGTTCGTCCTGTAGAATACGCTTAATTGAATATCACCAAACCGTTGATGTGGAAGTAACGGCTGGAGATGTACTCACAGAGAGCCGGGGCGCTGAGAAGCCGGCAGCAACAGCCAGTCAAATGGCCCACGGAGGGCGCGATGAACAGCAAAGGCAACGCATGCGAGCAGTCAGAAAGCAGTGCAGCCGGTACCCAGTAGTCAGCGACGTCAGGTCTGCGTAAAGGGCCAGGAGTGTGATAGCACTTCAAAGAGAGCGGGCCTTCAGCCTCCAAGCTAAAAAGCCCGAATCAAGGTGGCACCGCGGATATACATCCGTCCTTGGTAAGTTACTAAGGACGGTTTTTTTCGCCCTTGGTCATGGTTCCGAGGGCGTTTTCGTCCTCGCTGGCTAAAAAAGTG
>WRFC01000094.1 GCA_009779015.1 Coriobacteriia bacterium
CAGCAGCGGCAGCAGCGGCGACGCTGGCAGCTCGGGCAACGCCAACAGCTCGCCCTCGGGCGGGACCGCCGGATCGGCCTATACGCAGACTAACTCGCTCGCACCGGCCGCCGGCCTTTCTGACCAGGCGCACTTTACGCCAGCTGTCGGCTGCGACGCCGCAAACAGGGGTGGTCGGGCATGAAGTTCACGATCGCCCGCAGGGTCATTCTGATACTGGTGCCGGTGGCGGTCCTGGTCGGCATCATCTGGCACACCGGGACCGGCGCCCTCTCTTCGTTTGGCTTCAGGGATATCGCCTACATCTG
Source organism: Coriobacteriia bacterium (assembly GCA_009779015.1). Lineage (GTDB taxonomy): Bacteria > Actinomycetota > Coriobacteriia > Coriobacteriales > UBA8131 > WRFC01. Next base: position 309 of record WRFC01000094.1, read on the forward strand.
CCCGCTGGGCACGATCGAGGCCTTTTTGGCCTCTTGGATACCCGTGCCCCGCGCCCTGATCGTCTTGGCCATCGTCTTTGCCCTGGCCATCGTCTTGGGCAAGGTCTTCTGCGCCTGGGTCTGCCCGGTGCCGCCGCTGCGCAAGTTCTTGACCCCGCACCGCGCCAAGGGCAAAAAGGCCGATGCCGCAGACGGCGACACTAGTGCGGCCGACGTTGAGGGCGGCGCAACTAGCGCGGCTGGCGCGGCCAATGTGGTTGAGGGCGGCGCGGGCGGCGCAGCTGCAGCTGGCGCAACCGCAGCCGATGCCTCAGACGGCGACAGTAGCGCGGCCGCAGGTAGCGGCGTGCTGGCCTTGACGGCCGCGCAATCCGCCTCACTGAAAGCAGCCATGACCGGCTGCCCGGCCATCAGCCAGGGCGAGAAGAGCCAGGCTGACGGCCGCCCGGCAACCACCGGGGCCGCCGAGGGCAAGGCCGCCGCTGCCGCCGCTGCCCCCGCCGGTGCCCCGGCCGGTGCCCCGACCGCTGCCCCGGCCGCAGCCTGCACGGCCGCCTCTTGCAGCAGCTGCGCCGAAAAACGGCACAAGCTGGACTCGCGCCATATCGTCCTCGGCGGCGCGCTGATCTCCAGCGCGATCTTTGGCTTTCCGGTCTTTTGTTTGGTCTGCCCGGTCGGCCTCTCGTTTGCCACACTGCTTTTGCTCTGGCGCCTGATCGGCTTTAGCGAGGTCTCGTGGTCGTTGCTCGTCTTTCCCGTGATCCTCGTGCTCGAGCTGGTCGTGCTGCGCAAATGGTGCATCAGGTTCTGCCCCCTGGGCGCCTTGATGTCGCTCATGAGCATCCCCAACAAGCTCTTGAAGCCGCATGTCAATGCCCAGAAGTGCCTGCGCCTGCAAGGCCAGCATTGCACGGTCTGCGTCGATGTCTGCGAAGAAGGCCTCGACCCGCACAGCCACGAAGGCATGCAAGAGTGCACAAAGTGCGGCCTTTGCATCGACCATTGCCCGGTCCAGGCCATCACCATGCCCTGGCGCCCGCCCCATAAAGCACCCCACGATGAGCACGGGCCGCTGACTCACGGACCAGCCGTGAAGTGAGGGGTGCCAGCGGCGTCGGCCTCTCTGAGACGCCCCTTCTACTAACACCACCGTGGGCGTCGAGGGCCGCCAGAAGCCACCTGGCGGCCCTTCTCCCCTTGGCTTGATACTCGAATGCGGATAATCATATATACATAAACGCGGTATAATTCTTCATAGTGATAAGGGAGTGAGCGGGGGGCTTGGGGCTGCGGCCGCTCTGGCTGTTGAGGGATGTTTGGATGGCAAACCGAAGAGACAAGAGCCCGTTTGTCAGTGCGTTGACGCTTCTCTGGCCGGGTCTTCCGTACCTGGGCTTTGGTGTGCTTTCGGCTTGGTACTATCTGGCCTATAGCGGGACGTTCTGGCTTTCAGACACCGAGATCGACGGCCGTTATATCTCGTATTTCTATCTTATCTCGACGGGCGTTTTTGCGGCCGTTATCTTGCTCGCCCCGATTATCCAGTCGCGGCTTGAGGGCTTGCTCAGGCGGCCTTGGCTGAGTTATCTGGGGGCCGGCGTGGCCGGCGTCGGCGCCTTGCTGATCATTCTGGCCGGGCCGTATTACCTGAGCACCCCTTGGATGTTTTACTCTGGCTGCGCCATCACAGGCGTGGGCACGGCGCCGCTGGCGCTGAAGTGCGGGCAGCTCTACGGCCGTTTGACGCCGGCCCGCATCGTCGTCTATGTCGTGCTCTCGCAGATTCTCGTGGCCACTGTCTATTTTCTCTTTTTGGGCACCGAATGGTTTCATCCGGTGAGCGGCGGGCCGTCGCTTTCGGGGATCATCGGACTCGTGCTTTTGCCTGCGGTGGTGGCCTTTTTGGTCACGCTGGGGAGCGGTCGGAGCGAGGGCGGGCAGCCCGAGGGCAGGCGACCCGAGGCCGGGCAGCTGGATGCCGGGCGGTCCGAGGGCAGGCGACCCGAGGCCAGGCAGCCCGAGGTGTCCGAGTCCGCGCCGGAAGGAGGGGCTTTGGCCGGGCCCGCTGCTGCCGCTGCTGCCGGCGTTGCCGGTGCTGCTGCTGCGGCCAATGCGACCGGTACTGCCGGTGCTGCCGGTGCGGCCAATGCGACCGCTGCGGCCAACGTTGCTTTAGCTGTTGGGGCGGTCGAGGCGGGCGGTTTGACCGGCGCTGACGGCGCTGCCGACGCTGCCGACGCTGCTCAGCCAGAACGCCAAACGGCGGCCGCAGCGGCCCGTCCGGGCATCGCCCGGGTACCCAGCAGCTTCTGGAAGCTCTGCATCGTCGTGCTCTTCTTTGCCCTGGTGACATCGGTCGTGCGCGGCCTGGCCATCCACGCCGACGTCCCCAACGCCACCCTCACAGATACCAATATCTTGATGCTCTTGCGCCTCTTGTTTGCTTTTGTCTTCCTCTACCTGACCTTTCGGGCGGTCAGGTACACCCGGTTCGGCCGCCTCTACCTGATCCTCATGGTCGTGATCGCGGTGGCCGTCACCCTGGCCTCATCGCTTCAGTTCTTCGGCCGCCCCTTTACCCTCCTGGTCAGTTTCTCACTGGATGTCTTTGACATTTTGCTCTGGTGCATGCTGGCCTTCATCGTCAGCCAGACCAAGGCCTCGTTCGTCATTATCTTCGGCTTTGGCCGCGGCGCCTTTGCTGCCGGCAGCGCCCTCGGCTGGATGATCGGGGCCTGGGTCTTTCCGCAGGTCTCGACCTTCATGATCTCGCTGATCTTCATCATCCTGGCCACCTTGGTCTTAGTCTCGGCGATCTTGGTATTTTCGGAGAAGGACTTTGACGACCTCTTCTCGTCGATCTTTGAGACCGAGCTGGCCTTAGAGGACCTGGCCAGCGCCAATGGTGCCACCCTGGTGCCAGAGAGCGAGGCCAACGGGACAAGGGAACACGCCCGCCCCTACATCGAGGCCTGCACGCGTTTGGGCGGGCTCGCCCACCTAACGACCCGCGAGCAGGATATCTTTGAGCTGCTGGCGCTGGGCAGAGGCAGCGACAATATCGCCCAGCGCCTGCAGATCAGCCAGAATACGGCGCGCACGCATACGCACAACATTTATACGAAGCTCGATGTGCACTCGCGCCAAGAGCTGATCACCCTAGTAGAGAGCACAATGCGGAGCTCGGGTTGAGGTCTTGGTTGGGCGCAGGACCTGGCTGATTGCGACCTCGAATAATGCCCAGCGGCAACAGCGACAGCGGCAGCAGCGTCAGCGGCAACAGCGACAGCGGCAGGCGAAATGCGAAATCTGGCTGAGATGACCCGAAATGAACGATTTTTTCTGGGCCTCTCCCCGCCCAAATTTTTCAGCCTAGTAAACGTGCTGGTAGATTGCGCGTTCTCTTCTCCCCTAGTTTTTTGGGAAAATGGAAACCGTTCATTTGGGGTCATCTCAGCCAGATTTCGCCATTTCACTGCCGCGACCCATGCCTCGGCCATGCCTCGTAAGCCCCATCACCACGCACGCTCTACGTCCACCACACATTCCCTGCCCCATAACGGCCAAGCCGCCAAGTGGCGCGGCAGGCAGGCGGGCGGCCGTGTCTTCTCCCTTTTCTTTGCTGCTCTTTTATTGGGCGGCTTGGCGGAGAACGCAACATCTGCGGCACCACATTTGGCGGGGCAGAACGTTTCTTCAGGCTTCTGTGGTTTTCGTCCGCCTTTGCTGCCTGCGCCAAAGCACCCGGCAGCCCGGCTGCGGCAGGTACGGGTGCAGCAGTTACTCAGGCCGGTGGGTTATCGCTGCCAGATCGTCTAAGAACTCGTCGATGCGCTCTTCTTCGGTCGCCCACGAGGCAATCAGGCGGACTGCCGTTTGGTCGCCTAGGGGCTGCCAGTCTAAGAAGTGGTAGAGCTCGCGGATCTTGGCCAGGGTCGGGTTGGGGAGGATGGGGAAGACCTGGTTGGTCTCGGTCGGGCAGAAGAAATCGTAGCCCAGGCGGGCGAGGCCTTCAGACAGTTTTTGGCCGAGGCTTACGGCGTGCGCAGCCAGCTGGTCGTAGAGGCCGTCGGCCATGAGGGTCTTGAACTCGATGCCGATGACAGCGCTCTTGCCCAAAAGGGTGCCGTTCTGTTTGAGGTAAAAGCGAAAGTCGGGCTTTAGGTCGGGGTGGCAGATGACGATGGCCTCGCCCAGCAGGGCGCCGTTCTTGGTGCCGCCGATGTAA
>WRFC01000095.1 GCA_009779015.1 Coriobacteriia bacterium
AAAGTCAAATGTTTTCAGCTGATATGTCGACTCAAGCCTCAGCCAAAAATCCGGAGTGGTCCCCAGCGCCCGGCTGAAAAGGATCGCCATCTCTGGGGTAATAGCCTGCTTTCCGCGCACGATCTCCGAAATAGCTGATTGCGGCTTGCCGATGGCCTTGGCCAGTTTGTATTGCGAGACGTGGAGCGGATCCAGGAATTCTTCTTTGAGAATCGCGCCAGGTGTAGAAATATACGGATTAATGGTAGTCATTGAACTCAACTCCTTGGATTCCACTATTGTCAACTAATGCCTGGGCTGCTCAAGCAGCTTAACTGAGGGGGAGAAAATCGAGTCGCTCGATGCGGCCGGCGTTTAGTTGAAGCCTCGCGACCGACGCGGAGGTGCCGCCTCGCGGAAAGGTGACCGCACCGGGGTTGATCGTGTGCACGCCGTAGAGGAGCTCGTTTCGGGGCATATGGGTGTGCCCGTGGATGCAGATCTGGGGGAGTGTCAGGCTATCCAGGTTGGGTGCCACAGCGCCGTCCGCCACGCCGCCCGCACCAGCGCCGCCCGCCGCGCCGCCCGTGCAGCTTCGCAGGTAGCGCTCGACGTCGTCCGGGGTGTGGGTGACAAAGACGTCAGTTCCCTCGATCTCGCCGCGCCAGCCCCAATTGAGGCCGGGGTAGTCGGACTGGCGGTCATTGTTGCCCAGTACGGCCGTGACCGGCGCAATCAGCTCAAGGGCGTCCAAGATCCAGGCAGACCCGATGTCGCCGGCATGGATGATCAGCTGGCAGTCGCGCAGCAGCTCTAAGACGGCTTCGGGCAGCCGCCCATGTGTATCGCTGATCAGTCCGATAGAGCGAGACAAGCTACCGCCCCCTTGTCTTCTTGGCCTCGGGCTTAGTCGCTGGCCTATCGTATACGATAGAGTGAGACAAGCTATTCTCCCTTCGCCTCTCGCCCAGTCGCGCCCAGCGCCCCGCCCCGCGCTTCTCCCGCTGACAGCAGTGCCCCGCGCTCCGTCTCTCGCCCAGTCGCGCCCAGCGCCCCGCCCCGCGCTTCTCCCGCTGCTGTCCGCTGCGCTTCGCGCCCTGCCCCTTTCTGCGTGGCTAGCCTGATCTTGGACGAGGCATAGCAGATTAAAAAGGCCACCAGGTTGGCGATCACGATGGTCGCCCCGGTCGGGGTCCCCGACATATATGAGACGACCAGCCCGACCAAAAAGCAGACCACGGCCAAAATCGCCGCTGTGACCGTAACGCCCTTAAAGCTGCGGGTCAGCCAGAGCGCCGAAAGCGTCGGAAAGATGATCAGGCTCGAGATCAAAAGCGCGCCCATCAGGCGCATGCCTAAGACGATGATCAGCGCCGTCAGGCCGGCGATCAGGGCGTTTAAGACCGCTGACTTCATGCCGCTGGCGGCCGCGAAGTCTTGGTCAAAGGTGACCGCAAAAATGCGGTGGTAAAGCACCACAAAGGCCAGCAGAACCACCAGGCAGACCACCACGCTAAGCACTAGATCGACATTCGTGGTGGCCAGGATGCTGCCAAAGAGGTAGTTCTCAAGGTCGGTGTTCACGCCCCCGCGGATCGAGATGGCCGTCACGCCGATGGCCAGCGCGCTGGCCGAGATCAGGCCGATGGCCGCATCGGAGCGCAGCCGGCTGTTCTCGCTCAAGCGCAAGAGGAGAAACGCGGCGACCAAGACGACCGGCAGGCAGACGGCCAGGGGCGCCCAGTTCAAGGCCGCTGCCACGGCCAAGGCGCCAAAGCCGACATGCGAGAGCCCGTCGCCGATCATCGAGTAGCGCTTGAGCACCAGGCTGACCCCGATCAGGGCGGCGCAGAGCGAGACCAAAAGCCCGATGACCAGCGCCCGCACCATGAACTCGTAACTAAAAAGGCCCCCCAATGTTGTCCAAAAAGTTGCCCAAGAACCCATCCGGCTTTACTCCGTCTCGCGATGCAGGCCGCAGATGGCGCAGTTGTCCGAGCAAGAATCTCTGATCAGTTCTTGGCCGACGGCGGTGTGGCTAAAGGCGTGGGCGTTGCCGTAATACTCTTGGCGGCTGTCTAGGTAAAGGATGTTCTTGGCAAAATTGACGGCCGCCTTGACATCGTGGCTGACCATCACAATGGCTATCTGCTGCTCGCGGTTCAGTGTCTCGATCAAGTCGTAGAGCTCGCGCTTGATCAGCGGGTCAAGGCCGTTCATGGGCTCGTCCAAAATCAAAAGCTTCAAGTCCTCGTGGCCCACGGCCAACGCCCTGGCCAGCAAGACCCGCTGCTGCTGGCCGCCCGAAAGCTCGCCATAGCGCGCCTTCAAGAGCTCGGCGGCGCCCAGCGTGGCCAGGGCGTTGAGCGCGGCGCGGCGGTCGGCCGACGTATAAAACGAGAAGAGCTTCTTCTTGGCCAGCCGCCCCGATAAGACGACCTCTTCGACGCTGGCCGGAAAGTTCTTTTGCAGGGCATGCTGCTGCGGCAGGTAGCCGATGCTGCCGCGCTTCAGCAGTGCCGAGCGCCTAATCGCCCCAGCGCTCGGCTCAAGCTGCCCGAGCATGCCTTTGACCAGGGTCGACTTTCCGCTGCCGTTCTCACCGACCACACAGAGGTAGTCGGCATCTTCCAGTAAAAAAGAAAGGCCGCTGACCGCACAATGGCCGTCATAGCTGAAGGCCGCATGCTCAAGCTCTAATAGCGCCATAATTAATAAATAGCCTCCAAATAGTCAGTGTTCAAGCCAGCTCAATTCAAGGCAATCTTCAAAGTCGCAACATTCTCCCACATCTGCGAAAGGTAGGTCGCGCCGGCCGCAAAATCATCGCGGCTGACCGTGTGGCCAGAGTACAAGGTCATCGACGTCGCCCCGGTCTCGGCACAGATGGTCTGCGCCATTTTACCATTCGAGAGCTCGGTCGAGAAAACCACGGGCGCCCCGTTGGAGCGCACTAGGTCGATCAGCTCGGCCACGGTCCGGGCACTCGGCTCGGCCGCATCCGAGCAGCCCGGGTAGGCCGCATGGCAGGTCAGCCCATACTCAGCGGCCAGATAGCGAAACGGAAAGCGGTCCGCAAAAATCAAGGTGCGCCGCTGGGCGTGGTCAATAACGTCCCTGAACCCGGCATCCAGCTCGTCCAGCTGGGCGCAATAAGCCGTGGCATTGGCATCGTAGGCCGTCGCCTCGGCCGGGTCGGCCTCGTCCAGGCTGGCGTTGATGGCCTGGACAATCAGCTTGGCATTGAGGGGAGAAGTCCAGACGTGCTCATCCAGCTCGGGCGTCGCGCTCAAACCGCCGATCAGCCCGTCGCCGCTCTCGATGGCCACGCTTTCGTCCTCATTAAGCAGCGGCACGCAGTCGATCAGGCGGATGACCTGCATCTTTGAGGTGTCGATAGAGGCCAAAATGCCCTCTACCCAAGTATCGGAGTCGCCGCCCACATAGATAAAGATGTCGGCCGTTTGAATCAGCCTGATGTCCGCCGGAGTCGGCTCATAAGAGTGCGAGTCGCTGCCCGGCGGCAAAAGCATGTGCACATCGGCGTTAGCGCCAGCCACTTGCCGCGCAAAATCAAAGGGAGCAAAGATCGTGGCCACGACCACCGGCCGATGCCCGGCTTGGCCAGCGCCGCCCGTGCCCGCGCCACCCCCGCCGCCAGCGCCGCCGCCCGTCGTGCCCTGGCAGGCCGCCAGACCCAACGCACAAACCAGCAGCACCAGACAGGCCACCCAGCGGATGCGCCCACGGGCACCGCCCCGCGCTCGGCCGTGCTTTCGAGGTTTTTCTGAATCCTGCTTAAACATACTAGTTAGTATAACCCGAGGCCTACGGCTCTGATCAACCGGCCGCTCGATCAAGTAAAAATGTCCGGCCCCCAGACTTTGGCCAGCGCGGCCCCTTACAGCACCGTATAGCGCGTCTCGCCCGCGACCTGCTCAGATAGCATCAGGTCGATCTTCTCCACCGTTTGCCCAAACGGCTCAATCATCCAGGGGAGAAGATCGGTCGCTACCCTTCGCCCGAGCGTGACATGCGGCCTGAACGGCCGATACTCAAGCTCTAGGCCAGCGGCTAAGAGCGTGTCGGTCAAATCGGCCTGAAGCTTCAGCAAGGCTGGCTCCTCGGCCGGCCCTGCCCACCAGATCTCACGGTACACGCGCTCTGGCCTGCCCGGCTTGCTGCGCCGCCTTTGCTGCTCAAAGCGAGCGACCTGCACAAAAGCCAGTTCAAAAGGGCAGAAGCGCAAGGCCTCGATGATCGCTTTGGCCTTCTTTCGTTTGTCTTCTGAAAACTCGCCCAGAAAGGCCAACGTCAGGTGCAGGTTCTGAGGGGCGGTAAAGCGCCCCAGGCTGGACTGCGTTTGCAGCTCTTGGCCCAGCGCGGCCAGCTTCTGAATAGTCTGAAAACCAAAATTGATGGCGACAAACAGGCGCACGCCGTTATCCTTCCTGGCCTTTTTGGGCAGGCCGACATCTAGCAATCGCGGGCCGACAGCTGTCAGCCCGCGATTAGTATACAAGCAAATTGCACCGGGGCCGCCCTCGGCCCGG
>WRFC01000096.1 GCA_009779015.1 Coriobacteriia bacterium
CCAACAGCCCCAACAGCCCCAACAGCGCCAACAGCGCCAGCAGCGCATGCGCGCCTCGCTGACCTGGACAGACGCCGCCAAGTCGCTGCTCATCCTGGCTTTGGCCACGGGGCTTTCTTTTATTTTGAAGTTCTTTGCAATCGGCGACCAGAACATCATCATGATGTATATGCTCGCCGTTCTAGTTATCTCGCGCATCACCAACGGGCTGGTCTACGGCGTGGCTGCATCGGTCATCAGCGTGCTGGTCTTCAACTTCTTCTTCACGCACCCGGTCTTCTCGTTCAGCGCCACCGCGCCCGGCTACCCGGTGACCTTCGTCATCATGTTGCTGGCGGCGCTGATTATCAGCACCCTCACGGTGCGCGTGAAGACCCAGGTCAAGCTGGCCGCCAAGCGCGAGCAGCGCACAAAGACCCTCTACGAGATCAGCTGCAAGCTGCTCGTGACCCGGGGCACGCGACAGATCGCCGACCTCATCAACAGCTACATCGTGCAGATCTTCAGCCGCTCGGTGGTCTTCTACACCGACCCCGACAGCCCCGAGCCGCCTGCGGCCCTGGCCAAAGGGCCAGAAGATACCGCTCTTCTCTACTCAGAAGACGAGCGGTCGGTTGCCACCTGGAGCTTTGTCAACCAAAAACCGGCCGGCGCGGGGACAGACACGCATGCCGGGGCCGGCCTTTATTACCTCCCCGTGGTCTCTGAGGGCCGCTCGCTCGGGGTCATCGGCGTCTCTTGCGCCCGTGGGGTGCCCGGTGTGAACAGCAAGTTCTTTCTCCAGCTGATCGTCGCCCAGGCTGCCATGGCGCTCGAGCGCCAGGGGCTTTCTGATGCGCAGAGCCAGGCCACCGTGCTCTCTGAAAAAGAAAAGCTGCGCAACAACCTGCTGCGCGCCATCTCGCATGACCTGCGCACGCCGCTGACTGTCATCCACGGTGCCAGCTCGACGATCATCGAGAACGCCGACGCCCTCTCAGAGGGCGAGAAGAGAGAGCTGCTGAACAATATCAAGGACGATTCGGGCTGGCTCATCAGGATGGTCGAGAACCTGCTTTTTGTGACGCGGCTGATCGACAGCGGCACCGGCCTGGTCAAGGCCACCGAGGCGGTCGAAGAGATCATCTCTGAGACGATCGGGCGTATCGCCAAGCGCTTTCCCGAGGCGCGGGTGGCTGTCTCTATGCCGGACGAAGTGCTGCTTTTACCGATGGACGGGACTTTGATCGAGCAAGTCTTGTTGAATTTATTAGAGAATGCGATCAAGCACAACGTAAAAAACCAGGAGATCACGATCAGGGTCGAGAAAGACGGGCGCAAGGTCTGGTTCAGGGTCGAGGATTTAGGCAGCGGCATTTTAGAAGGGGACCTGCCGCAGCTGTTCAACGGGTTTGCCGACCCCAAGCCGAGCCCCGACTCGGCGCGGGGCTTTGGCGTCGGGCTTTCGATCTGCAAATCGATCATCGACGCCCATGACGGCCAGATCATGGCCGAAAACAATAAAGGCGGCGGAGCGACCTTCAGCTTCTGGCTGCCCCAAGAAGGTGATATGAGTGGAGAATAAGCCATTGGTCTTGATCGTCGAGGATGAGGAGAGCATCAGCAACTTCATCAGCTCGATGCTCTCGTCAAACGGCTACCGGCCCTTGAAGGCCAAAACCGGTCAAGAGGCGACTTCGATGAATGCCTCGTATATGCCCGATCTTATCCTCTTAGACCTTGGCCTGCCCGACTTGGACGGCATCGATCTGCTCAAGCAGATCCGGGCCTGGTCGGGTGTGCCCATCGTCGTCGTCTCGGCCCGGGGGCTCGAGCGCGAGAAGGTCGAGGCGCTTGACCTGGGGGCCGACGACTACGTGACCAAGCCTTTTGGCACGCATGAGCTGCTTGCCCGGATCCGCACAACGCTCAGGCACAGCCAGCGCATGCAGTCCCAGAAAGAAGACAAGGTGTTTGAGGCCGAGGGCCTGAAGATCGATTATGAGCGGCGCGTGGTGGTGCTTGCTGGCCAAGAGGTGCACGTCACGCCGATCGAGTACAAGATACTGGTGCTGCTTTCGCAGAATGCCGGAAAGGTGTTGACGCATGACTTTATTGTTAAGCGGGTCTGGGGCCCGTATTCGAACAACAACCAGACGTTGCGTGTGAATATGGCCAATATCCGTCGCAAGCTTGAGGCCGACCCGGCCAAACCCAGGTACATCCTCACCGAGGTGGGGGTCGGCTATCGGATGGCCGAAGAATGAAGGGGAGACAAAAAGCCCTCGAGCCTGATGCTGAGGGGCTGATCACGCGCAGGCGGCTGGGAAGGCTCAAGTCGTCGCTGCTGGGGCGCCGCTTGGGCGACGCTGACCAGGGCAGCCAGCGCTTCAGCGTCTTTTGGGGGCTGCCCATCCTCTCTAGCGATGCCATCTCTTCAGTCGCCTACGCCATCGAAGAGATCCTTTTGGTCCTTGTCCCGGTCTTGGCGCTGACCAGCTTTACCCCGCTTTTATGGGTCAGCGGCCTGATCATCGTCTTGGCCATGATTTTGGCCATCTGCTATCGCCAGACCGTCGATATCTATCCCGAGGGCGGCGGCGCCTACAGCGTGGCGCGCGACAACTTTGGCCGTGTGCCCTCGCTGGTGGCGGGCGGCTCGCTGATGGTCGGCTACATCTTGACCGTGGCCGTCTCTTCGGCGGCCGGCTCTTCGGCCATCGTCTCGGCCTTTCCGGCCTTGAGCCCCTATATAGTGCCGATGACCATCTTCTTTATCCTCTTGATGACCTTTGGCAACCTCCGCGGGCTGCGCGAGGCCTCGCACATGTTCGGCATCCCCACCTACTTCTTCATCGTCTCGATGCTCATCATGATCGTCGTCGGCCTGGTCAAGGGGGCGCTCGGCTACGCGCCCGCCGACCTCCACGCCACCTTTGCCCAGCCCACCCAAGACCTCACGCTCTTTCTCTTCTTGCGGGCGTTCTCGTCGGGCTGCTCGGCGCTGACCGGCGTCGAGGCCGTCAGCAACAGCGTGCCCAACTTCAGGGCGCCCAGCCAGGCCAACGCCAAACGGGCGCTGATCTTGATGGCACTGATCATCATGGTCATCATGGGCGGCAGCACGGTCGTGGTCGGCATGTACCACATCGTCCCGTCCGAGAACATGACGGTGCTCTCGCAGGCTGCGGCCGCCGTCTTTGGCTCGGGCAACTTCATGTTCTTTATCTTGCAGGCGGCCACGGCCATCATCCTCTTCATGGCCGCCAACACCTCGTATAACGGCCTGCCCGCCCTGATGAGCCTGATGGCCTCGCATAACTACCTGCCCCACTACTTTGCCAACAAAGGCTCGCGCCTGGTCTTCTCGTCCGGCATTATCTTCATCGCCGTCTGCGCGATTCTTTTAGAGCTGATCTTCCAGGCCGACACGCACAACCTCATACCGCTCTACGCCATCGGCGTCTTTCTCTCGTTCACGATCGCCCAGGCCGGGATGTTCAAGCATTGGCTGACGACCCGGGGCAACCGCTGGCAGCGCAAGGCCACGATCAACGGCATCGGCGCGGTCATCACGGCCACCGCGACGCTGGTCATCGGCATCACGCGCTTTACCCAAGGCGCTTGGATCGCCCTCGTCGTAATCACGATCCTGACCCTCGGCATGTTGGCCATCTACCGCCATTATTCACAAGTCGAGAAGGACCTGCACATCACCTCGCCGCAGTTCCTCCACGGCGTGCGGCACGATGTCTCGCATAACCGCATCATCCTGCCGATCCGCGATATCTCGCGCTCGTTTTTGAAGTCTTTGAACTACGCCATCGGCCTGGGCGGCGATATCGAGATCTTTCACGTCAGTGTCAACGCCGCCCAGACCAAGGCCTTGAAGACCAAGTATAAAAAGCTTGGCCTCGAGTTTCCGCTGGTCATCGAACCGACGCCTTACCGCAATGTCAACGAGGTGCTGCTCAACCACGTGGACAGCGTGCACAAGGGGCTGCAGGCCGGCGAGACCTTGACCATCATCATGCCCCAGCTGATCGTCCGCCATTGGTGGCAGAACATCTTGCACAACCAGACCTCGCTGACGTTGGAGCTCTCGCTTTTGGGGCGCCGCAACATCACGATTGCGATGATCCCCTTTATCGCCAACCTGGATTGGAAGCCCGGCAAGAAACGCAGCAAGAAGAAGAAGCCGCCGCCGTCGACCGCCAAGCCTCCCGAGTCGGAGTCATAAGGCGCGGGCGGTCAGCTGCGGCCAGCTGCGGGCGGGCAGCTGCGGGCGGCTGCGGGCGGCCAGCTGCGGGCGGGCGGCCAGCTGCGGGCGGGCGGCCAGCTGCGAATGGGCGGGCGGCCAGTTGCGGGCGGGCGGCCAGCTGCGGGCGGGCGGGCGTCCGGCCGCCGGGCTAAACCATGAGCGCCTGAACGCACCCCTCGGCGGCACCGAGGATGCCCCCGTCGGCGATACATTGGCGGACCGTCTGGATATCTGGAGAGAGGATGCGGTCATTGTC
>WRFC01000097.1 GCA_009779015.1 Coriobacteriia bacterium
CCCGATGCGGACCCGCCGGTCTGCCGGATCATGGACTACGGCAAATTCAAGTATGAACAGGCGATGAAGGCCAAGGCCGCCCGCAAAAAGCAGACGCGCATCGAGGTCAAGGAGATGAAGTTCAGGCCAAAGATCGATGTCGGCGACTATGAGACGAAAAAAAAGCACATATTACGGTTTTTAGAGGATGGCGCCAAGGTCAAGGTGACGATCATGTTCAGGGGACGTGAGATGGCCCATCCAGAGCTCGGCTTGAACATCCTGGAGAAACTTTCCAAAGACCTGGAGAGCGACGCGGTGATCGAGAACCAGCCCAAACTTGAGGGGCGCAACATGTTCATGCTGCTCGCACCACTGAAGAAGAAAGAAAAGGAGACAAAGCATGCCCAAGATGAAGACGCATAGAGGCACGGCCAAACGGTTCAGGCTGACCGGGACGGGCAAGATCATGCGCTCAAAGGCTTTTAAGAGCCACATCCTTGAGAAGAAGTCGCAGAAGCGCAAGCGTAGTTATCGCCATGAAACAGAACTGGCCGCCTCTGATTATAAGAAAGTAGCCCGGAACCTCGGTCTCAGATAAGGAGTGATCTCAGATGTCTCGCGTTAAGCGCTCAGTTGCCGCTCGAAAAAAGCGGCGTGTCGTCCTCGCTCGGGCCAAAGGCTACTACGGTGCCAAGTCGCGCTCTTACAAGGCGGCCAAAGAACAGGTCCAGCATTCCCTTAAATACGCCTACCGTGACCGCCGCAACAAAAAGCGGGTGATCCGCCGGCTCTGGATCACACGCATCAATGCGGCCGCTCGCCTGAACGGGCTTTCGTACTCGGTCTTTATGAACGGCCTCAAGCGGGCCGGCGTCGGCCTCGACCGCAAGGTGCTGGCCGACATGGCCGTAAACGATGCCGGCGCCTTCTCGGGTCTGGCCGAAGTGGCCAAAAAGGCGCTGGTAGACTAACCGGGCAACCTGGCCGGCACCCGGTGTGACCTTTGAAAATGGGGATAAGAGACAGTGCGCGGCTGACAACGACAGCCGCGCACTGTTGTTTGTGGCCGGCCGCCGCGCCCGCCGCGCGCAAAAAACCTGTGGGTTTCGTCAAGGCCATTGCAATTTATCACAGTAGAGTGCTAAAGTGAAGGGCGGCCCGGAAGCCCGGGCCGGCCAACGGATTTAAAGGATGTTCATAATGACAGTTGCTGCACTGGGCAACAAATTATCGGTTCCCCGCGGTTTTCGCGACATTCTGCCTGCCGAGGCGCGCTTGCGCGAGGCCATCACGAGCCGCGTCCAGGCGGTCTTTGACCTTTGGGGCTACGACCCGGTCGAGACCCCGACCTTAGAGTTCGCCGATATCCTGAAGGGCGAGAGGGGCATTGAAAGTGCCAGCTTTCGGCTGTTGGACAGCGAAGGCGCCCTGCTCTGCCTGCGTCCCGATGTGACATTGCCGATCGCCCGCCTCGTGGCCATGCGCCTGGCCCCCCTCAGCGACCCGCTGCGGCTGCGTTACCGGCAGACCGTCTTTCGCGAGGAGGCCGCCTTGCGCGGCCAGTCCCGGTCTTTTACACAGCTTGGGGTGGAGTATATCGGAGAGTCGGGTGTCTTGGCCGACACCGAGGTGCTCTTGCTGCTGGGCGAGTCGCTAGAGGCGGCCGGTGTCGAGGGCTTTACGGTCGCCTTTTGCGATGTCTCGATCCTCCAGGCGCTGCTCAGCGCCTGTATCGCAAACGGCGGCGGCACCCCGGATTGGGCAGAGCGTGTCTTGGCCGCCTGCCATCGCAATGATTTTGTCGAGGTCGACAAACTGGCCGCTGCACCCGGCCTAGACAAGGGCTTTGGCCAGGCCCTGAGCGTTTTTATCCACTTGGAGGGGGGCTCTGAGCTGGTCGAAGAGCTGCGCGGCCTGCTCTCGCCCTTGCTGGCGCCCGCCGATCTGGCAATGCTCAACGACCTCGAGGCGACGGCGCACATGGTCGAGGACTTGGGCCCGCACGGCGTCTACCGCATCGATTCTTCGGTGATGTCGGCCTTCTCGTATTACACTGGCCTGGTCGCGGCCGCCTATGCGCCGGGGGTGGGCACGCCCTTGGCCCGGGGCGGGCGTTATGATTCGACGTTGGCCGCCTTTGGGCCAGCCGGGCCGGCCGCCGGGTTTGCCCTCAACCTCGAGCGCATCGTCGCCCAGGTCATGCAGGCCGAGCACGGCAGCGCCGGGCAGAGCCCGTACGCCTGGGCGGCGGAGCTGGCCAGGCAGTCTGAGGCCCAGACCATCCGCGTCGGCAGCCTGGACGGCCAGGGCGCCGACGCAGTGGGCTTCTGTCCAGGCAAACCGGGCAAAGCGGCGGCGGGCGCTGCACCTGACCTGGCTATGGCGGCGGCGGGCGCTGCACCTGACCTGGCCGGCAGCATCCGGGCGGCCTTTGGTCTGGCCAGCGAGCGCCGGCTCCAAGGCCAGCGCGTAATCGTCAGGGGGGCGGCCAATGAGTGAGCGTCCGTTGCGCATCGCCCTGCCCAAGGGCACGCTGTTTGCCCCGAGCCTCGCTATCCTGGGGCGTGCCGGCCTAGATACGGGCGGCCTGGCCGACCCCGGCCGCCAGCTGACTTTTGACAAGCCCGGGCTGCGTTACCTGATCGTGCGGCCGACTGACGTGCCGGTCTTTGTCAACTATGGCGGTGTGGACTGCGCCATCTGCGGCAAAGACTCGCTCTTAGAGGCCGACCTCGACCTGGTCGAGCTCGTCGATCTGGGCTTTGGCGCCTGCCGCTTTGTGCTGGTCGAGCCCGAAGGCGAACACGAGCGCATCGAAGAGCGTTACCGCCATAGCGGTATACTGCGAGTAGCGAGCAAATACCCCCGCGTCTCGTCAGACTACCTGGCCCGCGCCGGCGTCCAGGCCGAATTGATCAAGATGCATGGCAATATCGAGCTCGCGCCTTTAGTGGGCATGGCCGACCGTGTCATCGACATCACGGCCACGGGGGCGACCTTGGCCGAGAACCATCTCGTGATCGTTGACGAGGTGCTGGCCTCGACCGCGCGCTTTGTCGCAAACCCGGCCAGCCTGCGAACTGATTTCAGGGTCAGGCAACTGGCCAAAAGACTCGGAGAGTGCCTTTAAGCCGGTTGGCGCAGGGCGCTCGAAGCAGGCGAATGCTCGCCTGGATAAATGAGAGAGGTCGTATATGAAGATTCTGGAATTAGAGGCCGGCCAGCGCTTAGAGGCTGAAGAGCTCGGCCGCAGCTTAGCTGCGAGCAGCGAGATCGAGGCCACGGCCGCCCGCATCATCGCCGCTGTGCGCGAGCGCGGCGATGCTGCCCTGCAAGAGTACACCCGCCAGTTCGATGGCGAGAAGGCCAGCGTGCGGCTGGTCATGGACCGCGAGTTCGAGATGGCCACCGCCCGGCTGGCCAAGCCCCTGACCGAGGCCCTAAAGGCCGCCGGCCGCTCGATCAACGACTTTCACATGCGCCAAAAGACCCAGAGCTGGTTTGTCACGCGCCCCGACGGCGCCCTCGTCGGCAGCCGCGTCAGCCCGCTTTCGTCGGTCGGCATCTATGTGCCCGGCGGCCGGGCGTCCTATCCCACCAGCGTGCTCATGAATGCCCTGCCGGCCCGCGTGGCCGGGGTCGAGCGCATCGTCATGGTCACCCCGCCCCAGGCCGACGGCAGCGTCAACCCCGCCGTCTTGGTGGCCGCCCGCCTGGCCGGCGTCAGCGAGGTCTACACGGTCGGCGGCGCCCAGGCCATTGCCGCGCTGGCCTATGGCACAGAATCGATCAGTCCGGTGGATAAGATCGTTGGCCCCGGCAACGCCTATGTGGCCGCAGCCAAGCGCCTGGTGGCCGGCGATGTCGGCATCGACATGGTGGCCGGCCCCTCGGAGGCCTGCATCTTGGCTGACGAGACCGCCGACAGCGACCTCATCGCCATCGACCTCTTGGCCCAGGCCGAGCATGACCCCGATGCCCGCACTTATCTAGTGACCACCGACGAAGAGCTGGTGGACGAGGTGATCGAGCGCGTCGAGTTCTATCTTGCCCGCACGGCGCGCCTTGAGGTGAGCAAGGCGGCGATTGACAACAACTGCCTGATCTTGGTCTGCGACGACCTGCCGGCCGCCATCACGGCCGTCAACCAGATTGCCCCTGAGCACCTTGAGGTGCACATGGACCAGCCGCTAGAGCTGCTGGGGATGATCGAGAACGCCGGTGCCATCTTCTTGGGGCCATGGACGCCGATCAGTGTCGGTGACTACTTGGCCGGCCCCAACCACACCCTGCCGACCGGCGGCACTGCCCGTTGGGCGAGCCCGCTCTCGGTCGACGACTTTGTCAAACGCAGCAGCGTGATCAGCTACTCGTATGCCGCGCTCTCAAATGACGCGCCGACGATCAAGCTCTTGGCCGACGCCGAGGGCCTTTGGGCGCACGGCCGCTCGGTCGAGATGCGCTTTGAGGACGAGGCCAGCGAGTGAGCTGGATGGAGCCGG
>WRFC01000098.1 GCA_009779015.1 Coriobacteriia bacterium
CAAAAAGACCAGAAAGCCAGGCAAGAAGAGGCTCAGCCCCAAGTAGATGAACACCAGGGCAGCACGCAGCGGCGGCGGCCAGGCATCGACCTCAAAGAGCGCGCTAATACTGACGGCCACCAGGAGCGCGGCGATCAGCCAGTTTGAGAAGGGCACCAGCAGTGCCAGAAAGGCAGAAAGTGCCAAGATCAGGACTTTGTCGACGATGCGTTCCATATGCCCGATTGTACGCCATCCGCCCAGGCCAGTTACCCGGCTCATAAAACTCGTGATAAATGTCATACCCGATTCAGGCATCCCGTGACGCTGGTCACTGGCGCGCCGGCTTGCCCGCTGCCAGAATAAAGACAGTAAGAGAGAAAAGGAGGCTCAGAGTGGACATCATAGAGGTCAAGGACCTGGTCAAACGCTACCGTGAGCTGGTAGCCGTGGACAACTTCTCGCTGGCCATCAAACCCGGTGAGATCTTCGGCCTGCTCGGCCCCAATGGCTCGGGCAAGACCACGGTGATCAATTGCATCCTCCAGCTATTGACCTACGACCGGGGCGAGATTTGCCTCTTTGGAGAGCCGATGTCGCCGAGCCGCTATGACCTGAAGCGGCGGATCGGCATCGTGCCCCAAAATATCGCCGTCTTTTCGCAGCTCAATGTCGCCGAGAACATCGATTATTTTTGCTCGCTGTACGTTGACGACCGCGCCCGCCGGCGTGCCCTGGTGGATGAGGCCATCGAGTTCGTGGGGCTAGAGGACTACCGCCGCTTTCGGCCACGCAAGCTCTCGGGCGGCCTCATCCGGCGCCTCAATATCGCCTGCGGGATCGTCCATCAGCCCGAGCTGATCATTTTTGACGAGCCCACCGTGGCCGTTGACCCGCAGAGCCGGAACGCCATTTTGGAGGGCATCCAGCGCTTGAACGAGCGGGGCTCGACGGTCATTTATACGAGCCATTATATGCAGGAGGTCGAACAGATCTGCACGCGCATCATGATCATGGACCACGGCCAGGCGCTGGCCACGGGCACGAACAGCGAGCTCAAGGCCCTGGTCGGCATCAATGAGCGGATGGAGATCGAGCTGGCCGAGCTGGGCGAACCGGGTGGGGCGGACGGGTCGGGCGGGCCAGACGGGACGGCCGGGCTGGGCGGGCCGGATAGGGCAGGTGAGGCGGACGGTTTTATGAGGCCGGGCGACAAGTCGGCGGCCGCACTAAGGCTGGTGCGCGCCCTGCCCCATGTGGCCACGGCCCAGCTGGAAGGCAGCCTCTTGCGTGTCACCTGCTCGGCCGGCGCCCACAACTTGAGCGACATCCTTGGGGCGCTGCAAAAAGCCGGCATCCTCTACGGCCGCGTCTTCTCTGAGCCGCCGACCTTAAACGACGTCTTCTTAGAGATCACAGGCAAGGAACTGAGGGATTAGCCATGTTCACGACATTCCTCTACACGGTCAAGGTGCTCGTCCGCGACCGCAACGTGCTAATGTGGGCCGTCGCCTTTCCGCTGATCTTGGCGACGCTCTTCTACTCGATGTTCAACAACCTAGACACCACCTATGAGCTCGACCCGCTGCCCGTGATCATCGTCCAAGACAGCAACTACGACCAGGCGCCGGGCTTCTCCCCATTAATAAATGACCTGGCCGGCACCGACAGCCCGGCCGGCACCGATGGCACGGCCGGCACCGACAGCACAGCCGGTACCAACGGCGCAAACAGCGGGGAGAATAGCACCGCTGGCCAGGCCCTACTGGCACCGACCTTCGTGGCCGACCCGGAGGCAGCGCAGGCGGCCCTGGCGGCCGGCGACTATCTGGGTTATATCGTGGTGGACGACCAAGGCAGGCCCAACTATTACATGGATTCGCGCCGGGCGAGCAGTATCGATACCCTGGCCGCGGTCAAGCAGAGCATCATCCTGAATGCGCTCGACCGCTATCTGCAAGACTCGCAGCTGCTGGCCGGCCTGGCCCAGACCGACCCGCAGCTGCTCAGTGACGCTAGCACGCTATCTACGCTGTCGGCGCAGCCGGGCCTTGTGCAGCGGGGCGCCATCACGGCCAACCCGCCCAGCGACGCTCTGCGCTACTTTTACGCGGTCCTGGCCTTCTCGTGCATCATGATGATGAGTTTTGGGCTCAGTGCCATCGATTTTTGGAAGGCCAACGTCTCGGCCCTGGGCGCCCGGCGCTCGCTGGGCGGGAGGTCATGGGCCTGGTCGCTGGCGCCCACACTGCTGGCGGCCTGGCTGCTCAGTCTTATCTGCGTGATCGTCGGTTTTCTTTATATCCGCTATGTCTTTGGCATCAGCTTTGGCGGTAAAGAGCCGGCCTGTCTGGCGGTTTTGGCACTCAGCACGCTGGTCGCGACCCTGCTTGGGGCGGTGCTTGGAGCCATGCCGTTTCCGGGCGGCGGCAAGGCTGGGATCACGGCCGTGATCGCCTGCGTGCTCTCGGTCTTTGCTGGCCTCTATGGGCCGGCCAGCCAACAATTAGGCGATTATGTGGCCAATAACCTGCCGGCGCTCTCTACGATCAACCCCGTGCGCCAGATTTACGACGCATTCTTCTCCCTCTATTATTACGACGGTTATGAGCGCTTTGCCCAGGTCATCTTGACGCTGGCGGTGATGGCCGCAATCTTTTTTGTTCTGGCCGTGCTGCTGATGCGCAAGCAGCGCTATAAGAGCCTCTGATTCTGTTGATTCTGTTGGCGCCGGGTTTTGGAGGGTGGTCTCATGCATGTTTTTAGAACAGCCCTGCGGATGGTTTTTCGCTCGCCGGTCTATTTGGTGGTTTACGTCGTGCTCTTCAGCCTCATCGGCCTGGTGGTCACGGGCTCGCTGGGCGCCGCGCCCACGCCCGCGCAGGAGTTTCAGGCGCCGACACGGCCGTTGGCGGTCATCGATCGCGACCAGAGCGCGGTCTCGCAGGGGTTGACGGCCTTTTTGAGCCAGCGCGGCACGCTGGTCAGCCTGGCCGATGACACGCGCACGCTGCAAAACGCCATGGCCGAGAACGCCGTGCCTTATATATTGATCATCCCGGCCGGCTATGGGGCGGATTTTCTGGCCGCCGCCGCGAGCGGTACGCCAGCGCCGGCGCTGCAAAGCATCGTCAGCGTCGAGGCCATCACGGGCGTGCTTATGGACCAAGAGGTGAACGGCTACCTGAATGCCCTGCGCCTGACCGCCCTGGCCAACCCGGGGGCAGCGGCCAGTGTGTTGGCACAGCAGGCCGAAGGCGTCGCCCTTTTGAGGGCCCCGTTCTCGCTGGTCCAGGCCTCTGACCAGATCAACCCGGCCAACCTGCTGCCCTTTTACTTCAAATGGGCGAGCTACCCGATGACGGCCGGTGTGACGGTGCTCATCGCCATGAGCTTCACGAGCTTTCAGGCCGGCGAGCTGCGCCGGCGGAACCTGGCCGCTCCGCTCACCCCGACTGCCATGAACCTCCAGATTGCCGCCAGCAGCCTGGTCATCATGGTCATGACCTGGGCCTTTAACTGCCTCATGGCACTACTGCCGATCATCGGAGGTTGGCAGCTTTGGGCCACGAACCCGGCCAGTGCGGCCCTGATTGCCCTGGCGGCGCTGGTCTTTGTCTTTGTGCCGCTGGCCATCGGCTTTTTGTTCAGCCAATTTGGCCTGAAGGAGGCTGCCATCAACGGGCTGGTGAATATCGTAGCGCTGTCCATGATGTTTCTCAGCGGCATCATGATGGGCGGCTCGGATTACCTCAAAGGCCCGATGCTGACTGTCGCCCACTTCATACCCAGTTACTGGTATTCCGAGGCCATCGATGCCGTCGTCGCGGCGCCGGGCTTCTCGCTCGCAGCACTGGCGCCCTATTTTCAGAGCCTGGGCATGGTTTTGCTCTTTGCTCTGGCCATCTTCTCGGTGGCCCTCTTGGTCGGTCGGTTGCGCACGCAGACAGCCACCGCCGGTGGCAATACGGCTGCCGATGTGGCCTGAATCGGCAATACCCCAGCTCTTCTCCTCATGCTTTTTTCTCGTCTTGACCCGTCGGAAGTCAAAATAATACG
This sequence comes from Coriobacteriia bacterium, assembly GCA_009779015.1. Lineage (GTDB taxonomy): Bacteria > Actinomycetota > Coriobacteriia > Coriobacteriales > UBA8131 > WRFC01. The sequence goes on from WRFC01000098.1 coordinate 4,039, forward strand.
TCACTATTGACTTGCGTGTCCGAAATTGGCTAGTACCACAACTAGTGAGCCCATATACTAGTGGCACCGTAAGTAAGGAGCCAGTATGAATGTTGCAGTAAGGCAGGACGGCCTCTACGATGCCTTTGCATCCAGGGACACGCGCTTTGATGGCAGGTTTTTCGTCGGAGTCTCATCAACAGGAATATATTGCCGCCCGGTATGCCGGGCGCGGACACCAAAGGAAGAGAACTGCACCTTCAATGAATCTGCGGCAGAGGCCGAGCAGGCCGGATATCGGCCATGTCTGATCTGCCGGCCCGAAATAGCCCCCGGCAGATCTATCACCGATGCAAGATCGAATTTGGCAAGAAGGGCTGCGCAATACATCGCGATGCGTGCGATGGAGTGGCCTGATTCATTCTTAGAGACCGACATCGGCATCAA
>WRFC01000099.1 GCA_009779015.1 Coriobacteriia bacterium
AGGCTCTCCATGTCCAGCTCGTCTTCGGGCATGTCCACCAGGCTCGGCACGTTCTCGTCCGACTCGAGGTCGAGCCCCAGGTCGTTAAAGCTCGAGGCCATCAGCTCCAGCGCCCCGATGCCGTCGTCCTCGTCGGCGCCCACCGCGTCCATCAGCACGTCCATGACGGTCTCGCGCTTGGGCGCATGGGCCATGTCGCCCAGCTCCTCGTCGTGCTCCTCGCCAATCAGGTCGACGTCCAGCGCCAACGAGCGCATCTCTTTGATCAGCACCTTAAACGACTCTGGCACCTCGGCGGGCGGGATGTTCTCGCCCTTGATGATGTGCTCGTAGGCCTTGACGCGGCCGGCCGTGTCGTCCGACTTGATCGTCAAGATCTCTTGCAGCACGTTAGAGGCGCCGTAGGAGTAAAGCGCCCAGACCTCCATCTCGCCAAAGCGCTGGCCGCCAAACTGTGCCTTGCCGCCCAGCGGCTGCTGGGTGATGAGGCTGTAGGGGCCCGTCGAGCGCGCGTGGATCTTATCGTCCACGAGGTGCGAGAGCTTTAAGATGTAGTTCCAACCGACCGTTACCGGCTCGCGAAAACGCTCGCCCGTGCGCCCGTCATAAAGCCAGGCCTTGCCCTCTTTCGAGAGCTGCGGAACAAACTCGTCGCGCATCAGCTCGCCCAGCTCTTCGCGCACGTGCATCATCAGGTTCTCGTTGGCCTTGCCGATGGCCTCAGAGATCTCGACCTCGCTAGCACCGTCAAAAACGGGAGAAGCAACGCGTTGCATGCCCGGCACCGAGTGGTCGCTGGGCACGTCCGACCAACCGTAGTAGGCGGCCCAGCCCAAGTGGGTCTCTAAGAGCTGCCCGATGTTCATGCGCGAAGGCACGCCCAAGGGGTTCAAGATGATATCCACCGGGGTGCCGTCGGCCAGGTAGGGCATGTCCTCGATCGGCAGAATACGGCTGATCACGCCCTTGTTGCCGTGGCGCCCGGCCAGCTTGTCGCCCTGTTGGATCTTGCGCTTTTGCGCCACAAAAACGCGCACCAGCTCGTTTACCCCGGGCTGCAGGTCGTCGCCCTCTTCGCGCGAAAAGCGCACGATGCCGATGACGCGCCCGCCGCTGCCATGCGGCACCTTCAGCGAGGTGTCGCGGACCTCGCGGGCCTTCTCCCCAAAAATCGCCCTTAACAGGCGCTCTTCGGCTGTCAGCTCGGTCTCGCCCTTGGGCGTGACCTTGCCCACCAGGTAATCGCCAGGCACGACCTCGGCGCCGATGCGGATGATACCGTCGGAGTCGAGGTTGCCGGTCAGGTCCTCTGAGGCGTTGGGGATCTCGCGCGTGATCTCTTCGGGCCCGAGCTTGGTGTCGCGGGCGTCGACCTCGTACTGCGAGATGTGGATCGATGTCAAGAGGTCGTCTGAGACGACGCGCTCCGAGAGGATGATGGCGTCCTCGTAGTTGTAGCCCTCCCAAGGCATGTAGGCCACCAGCAGGTTCTGCCCGAGCGAGAGCTCGCCGTGGTCGGTGGCCGGCCCGTCGGCCAAGACGTCGCCGCGATAGACCTCTTGCCCCTCGCGCACGAGCGGCCGGTGGTTCATGCAGCCGCCCTGGTTAGAGCGCTGGAACTTGGGCAGCGAGTAGGTGCGGTCGCCGTCGTCGGAGTGCACGGTCACGCCGTCGGTCTGCACCCGCGTGACCAATCCGTCGGCCTTGGCCAGCACGATCTCGCCACTGTCGATGGCGCAGCGGTGCTCCATGCCCGTGCCCACCAAGGGCGCCGCCGGTTTGATCAGCGGCACGGCCTGGCGCTGCATGTTCGAGCCCATGAGGGCGCGGTTGGCGTCATCATGCTCTAAAAAGGGGATAAGGGCGGTGGCTACCGAGACCATCTGGCGGGGCGAGATGTCCATGTAGTTGACTTCCATGGGGTCGACCTCGTCCGGCTCGCCAAAGACCCCGCGGACATCTTTGACGCGGCAGAGGACGCGCGCCGTGGGCACAAAGTTGCCGTCGGCGTCAGTCTTGCCAAAACGCCGGGTCTCTTGGTCAAAGATATCGTTGGCCTGGGCGATGATGAAGTTCTCTTCCTCGTCGGCCGTCAAGTAGTCGATCTCGTCGGTCACCTTGCCGTCCACGACGCGCCGGTAGGGCGCCTCGATAAAGCCGTAGGGGTTGACGCGGGCATAGGTGGCGAGGTAGCCGATGAGGCCGATGTTTGGGCCTTCAGGCGTCTCGATCGGGCACATCCGGCCGTAGTGCGAGGTGTGCACGTCGCGCACGTCCATGCCGGCGCGCTCGCGCGAGAGGCCGCCCGGGCCAAGTGCCGAGAGGCGGCGCTTGTGCGTGACGCCGGTCAGCGGGTTGGTCTGGTCCATGAACTGCGAGAGCTGCGAAGAGCCAAAGAACTCTTTGATCGAGGCCACGATGGGGCGGATGTTGACCAGCGTCGAGGGCGTGATGTCATCGACCTCCTGTGTCGACATGCGCTCGCGCACCACGCGCTCCATGCGCGAGAGGCCGATGCGGAACTGGTTTTGCACCAGCTCGCCGACCGTGCGGATGCGGCGGTTGCCAAAGTGGTCGATATCGTCGGCCTGGCGGCCTTCGACTCCAGCATGCAGGTCGATCAGGTAGCGGATCGTCTCGACGATGTCTTCCGAGGTCAAGGTGGAGTCTTCGATCGGGCGGTCGAGCTTGAGCTTTTTGTTGATCTTGTAGCGCCCGACCTTGGCCAGGTCGTAGCGCTGGGGGTTGAAGAAGAGCCCGTCAAACATGGCGCGAGCGCTCTCGGGCGTCGGCGGCTCGCCCGGACGGAGGCGCTTGTAGAGCTCGACCAGGGCCTCTTCACGCGTCGTCGTGGCGTCTTTGGCTAGGGTGTTGCTTAAAAGGTCGCTCTCGCCCAGCAGCTTGACGATCTCTTCGTTGGTGCAGGCGATGTCCAGCGCCCGCAGCAAGAGCGTGGCCGGCTGCTTGCGCTTGCGGTCGATGCGCACGAACAGCGTATCGCGGCGGTCGGTCTCAAACTCCAGCCAGGCCCCGCGCGAGGGGATGACCTTGGACGAATAGATGAGCTTGTCCGAGGTCTTATCGGGCTCGATGTCAAAGTAGACGCCCGGCGAACGCACGAGCTGGCTGACCACGATGCGCTCGGTGCCATTGATGACAAAGGTGCCATGCGGGGTCATGAGCGGAAAGTCGCCCATAAAGACCAGCTGCTCGGTCACGACGCCGGTGTCTTTGTTGATAAAGCGGGCTTCGACCAAGAGCGGCGCCTGATAGGTGATATCCTTGGCCTTGCATTGCTCGACCGTAAAGGGCGGCTCTTCAAAGCTGTGCTCCCCAAATTCGAGGAGAAGGTTGTGATTGGTGTTCTCGATGGGTGAGATGTGGCGAAAAGCTTCGGCCAGGCCCTCGGTCTTGAACCACTCGAATGATTCGATCTGAATCGCTATGAGGTTGGGGACGTCCATGACTTCGGGGATCTTTGCGAAACTGCGTCGCTCTTGGTACAGGTTCTGGGGGGTGGTAAGGGTGCCGTTAAGCAAGAGTCTCCTCCTTAATGAAGGCCAGAATTGTGAGTGACACGCAACCTATTATGATATAACAAAGATTTTTCTCTAGCTAGACTTGACTTTCATCAATTGATGATTGTAACTATATTGTCAATCCAACGGCCCCTGATAGGCGTATTCGCTGCCCTGGCAGGCCGGATAACCGTCCGCGTCGATCGTATGGTCATATCTGATCTGGGCGTCGGTCAGGCAAAAATAACGCTCCGCATCGCCGCCCAGCATCCAGGTGACATCGACATTGTAGTAGCCGTCATCGAGCTTGATGACATTCCAGGCATGGCTGCCGCCCTTCGTGGTACCCGTGACGGTCATGCAAAAAAGCCCGGCGCGCTGGCAGAGGTACTGATAGCTGGCGGTCAGCCCCTGGCAGATGGCGGTGTTCCAGGCCAGCGTGCCATAGATCGAGGTGGGCAGCCAAAGCGCGTTGGTGTCGGGCATCTGCCCCGGATAGGCGTCGTAAAAGGCCAGCGCCGCGTAATCGTATGTAGACTGGGCGGCCAGCTTTTGGGCGATATACCAATACTTCTGGTAGTCGCTGAGGCCGGGGTCAAGGCCAGCCAAAAAACTGTCGGCCATATACTGGACGGCCAGCGCCCGCTGGCGCACCTCGCCGATATCGCCAAAGACCTGCTCGTCGGCCGATGTCTTAACGTCTTCGACGAGCACGGACGTGTTGGTCAGCGTGAGCCGCACGGTGCCATTAAAAAAATCCAAGATCAAGGGGTTATCAAGCTCCAACGCCTGAAAAGCATCGATCACGTCAAACTCAGTCATTCCGTCAGTCAACCCGATTCTGGTGGAGAAGTCCGTGTCTCCCCCGCCAAAGTCGCCCAACCAGGCTGTAAAGGCCTTGTCGAGGTGCTCGTAGGCCTGCTG
>WRFC01000100.1 GCA_009779015.1 Coriobacteriia bacterium
CGGTAGGTGGCCACGGGCAGGCGCTTGACATAGCCGGTGCGCGTGATCGTCACCACCATGTCTTCTTCGGCTATCAAATCCTCGACCTCTAGGTCCTTGCTGTCCGCCGCCAGCTCGGTGCGCCGGGGCGTGTTAAACCGCTGCTTTATCTCTAGCAGCTCTTCTTTGATCACCTGGTGCACAAGCGCGTTGTCGCCCAGGACCTTGCGGTACCACGAGATCTTCTCTAACAGCTCGTTCAGCTCGGCTTCGATCTTCTCGCGCTCGAGGCCGGTCAGGCGGCGCAGGCGCATCTCTAAGATGGCCTCGGTCTGCGCCTGCGAGAGGCCAAAGCGGTCCATGATGGCCACCTTGGCCTCGTCGTCGGTGCGCGACCGGCGGATGATGGCAATGATCTCGTCGATGTTGTCCAGCGCCACGACCAGGCCTTCTAGTATATGCGCGCGTTCCTCGGCCTTTTTTAAGTCATAGCGCGTGCGCCGCACGATGACGTCTTCTTGGTGGGCTATATAGTGGGTCAGCAGCTCGCGCAGGTTCAGGGTGCGCGGCACGCCGTCGACCAGCGCCAGCATAATCACGCCAAAGTTGTTCTGCGCCTGGGTGTGCTTGTAAATCTGGTTCAGGACCACCTGCGGTATGGCGCCTTGCTTGAGTTCGACCATCAGGCGCATGCCCTTGCGGTCGCTCTCGTCGCGCACCAGGGCGATGTCGGGGATCTTCTTGTCGCGCCGCAGCTCGTCTATTTTCTCTTCTAGCTTGGCCTTGTTGACCATGTAGGGCAGCTCGTAGAAGATGATGCGGTCCTTGCCGCTGCTGGTTTTTTCGAGCCGCGCCTTGGCGCGCAGGGTCAGCGAGCCGCGACCGGTGGTGTAGGCCTCGCGGATGCCTTGGCCGCCCATGATGGTGGCGCCGGTCGGAAAGTCGGGGCCGGGCACGGCCGCCAGCAGCTCTTCAAAGCCGGCCTCGGGGTTGTCTAGCAGTAGGCAGGTGGCGTCGATGATCTCGCCCAAGTTGTGCGGCGGTATGTTTGTCGACATACCCACGGCAATACCCTGCGAGCCGTTGACCAAGAGGTTCGGAAAACGCGCCGGCAAGACCACGGGCTCGGTCAGCGACTCGTCGTAATTAGGCTGCCAGTCCACCGTTTCTTTGTCCAGGTCGCGCAAGAGCTCCATCGAGGCGCGCTGGAGACGGGCCTCGGTGTAGCGCATGTGGGCGGCCGAGTCGCCGTCCACCGAGCCAAAGTTGCCGTGCCCGTCAATCAGGGGCACGCGCATCGAAAAGTCTTGGGCCATCCGCACCATCGTGTCGTAGACGGCGGTGTCGCCGTGCGGGTGGTACTTGCCCAGCACTTCTCCGACTGCCCAGGCCGACTTCTTATGCGGCTTGGTGGGCGTGATGCCGCTCTCGTTCATGGCATAGAGGATGCGCCGGTGCACGGGCTTTAACCCGTCGCGCACGTCGGGCAGGGCGCGCGCCACGATAACGCTCATCGAGTACTCTAAAAAGCTGGCGCGCATCTCGCGCGAGATCTCCGCAGGCTCGACCCGGCTGCCCGAGAGGTCCAGGCCCTGCGTGATGTTGTTTGCCACTTTGGCTCCTTACTGGGCCCTTTGCTGGGCTTCTTAGATGGGCTTCTTGGCTGGGCTTCTGAGGCCGCTCAGATATCGAGGAAGCGGACGTCTTTGGCGTGCCGCTGGATAAACTCGCGCCGCGGCTCAACGAGGTCGCCCATGAGGTCGCTGATCACGCGCTCGGCGTAGAGCGCGTCGTCCATCGTCACCTGCAAAAGCGTGCGGTTGGCGGGCTCCATGGTCGTCTCCCAAAGTTGCTCTGGGTCCATCTCGCCCAGGCCCTTGTAGCGCTGGATCGAGTACTTGGCATCGTCCGCCAGCTCGGCCAGCTGCTTTTTCAGCTGCTCTTCTTTGTATATATATGTATGCTTGCGCCCCACGCTCAGGCGGTAGAGCGGCGGCTGCGCAATGTAGATATACCCGTGCTCGATCAGCTGCGGCATAAAGCGAAAGAAAAAGGTCAGCAGCAGCGTTCTGATATGCGCCCCGTCGACGTCGGCATCGGTCATGATGATGGCCTTGTGGTAGCGCGCCTTCTCAACATCAAAGTCCTCGCCGATGCCCGTGCCCAACGCCGTGATTAACATGTTGATGGTCTCAGACGACAGCGCCCGGTGCAAATTAGCTTTCTCGATATTCAAGATCTTTCCACGCAAAGGGAGAATAGCCTGAAAGCTGCGCTCCCGCGCCTGCTTGGCCGAGCCCCCGGCCGAATCGCCCTCGACGATATAGATCTCGGTCAGCTCGGGGTCCTTGATCGAGCAGTCGGCTAGCTTGCCGGGCAGTGAGGTCTCTTTTTGCTTGCGCACGTTGTCTTTGTACTTGCGCACGGCCTCGCGGATGCGCTTTTCTTCTAGCGCCTTGTTGACGATCACGCGCGCCGTGTTGGGGTGCTCTTCTAAGAAGTCGGCGATGCCCTGGAGCACGGCAGACTGCGCCAGCGAGCGCACCACCGTGTTGCCCAGCTTGGTCTTGGTCTGCCCCTCAAACTGGGGCTCGCGCAGCTTGACCGAGATTACGCTGGCCAGGCCGCTGCGCACGTCTTCGCCAATCATGTTGTCTTCTTTTTCTTTGAGCATGTTGTGGCTGAGCGCATACTTGTTGATGGCGCTGGTCAGGCCGTTTTTAAAGCCCTCAAGATGGGTGCCGCCCTCGGTCGTGTGGATGTTGTTGGCAAAGGCCATCGTGCTCTCGTAGTGGGTGTCGTTCCATTGCATGGCAAACTCGATCTCGCCCACACCCTCTTGGCTGGCGCTAAAGTAGATCGGGCGCGAGAGGCCGGCCAGCACGTTCTTGCCCTCGTTGATGTACTTGACAAAGTCCACGATGCCGCCGGCATATTGAAAGACCTCGGTTGAGCTGCTGCCGGCCGGAGCACCCTCTTCGGTCGAGGGCACGCGCTCGTCAGTAAAGACCAGCTTGATATTCTTGTTCAAAAAGGCCATCTCGCGCAGGCGGGCGGCTATCGTCTCGTGGTCGTACTCGATGGTCTCAAAGATCTCGGGGTCGGCCCAAAAGGTGATGGTCGTGCCGGTCTTCTTGGTCTTTGCCCCCTGGGTGATCTTCTGGGTCGTCTTGCCCCGCTCAAAGGCCATCGTCCAAAGGTAGCCGTCGCGCGCGATCTCGGCCTCTAAGCGCAGCGAGAGCGCGTTGACCACGCTTACGCCCACGCCATGCAGGCCGCCCGAGACCTTGTAGCTGTCGCCGCCGAACTTGCCGCCGGCGTGCAAGATGGTCAAGACCACCTCCAGCGTCGACATCTTCATCTTCGGGTGCCTTTCGACCGGTATGCCACGGCCGTTGTCGTAGACCCGCACCGAGTTGTCTTTAAAGATCGTGATCTCGATGCGGTCGGCAAAGCCGGCCATGGCCTCGTCTATCGAGTTGTCCACCACCTCGTAGATCAGGTGGTGCAGGCCACGCGGGCCGGTCGAGCCGATATACATGCCCGGCCGCTTGCGCACGGCCTCGAGCCCTTCTAGCACCTGGATGTCTTTGGCGCCGTACTCGTCGCTGCCCTTGGTGTTGGCCTGGGCGTCTTCGTGCATCTTCACTGGTTCTTCGTTGTTCTCGGCCATTGTCACCTTTTTGACCCTTTCAGATTATTTCTATGGGTTCGCTTTACGCCGCCTGACGCATAGATTTGCCCCGGATTACATATTCTTAAACATACGCGAAGCGCGGTCTTGGCGGGCGCGCGCTTCGTTTGCTTTTTTATCTCTAAGTAATTATACCACTCTGCTATAAATTACGACATGATGAGAGCGATTTTCTTATACTTATTAGGCTTTCTAGCCGTCTCTGTGGCTCTTATTTGCTTCAATCCCCTTTTTCCATTCAATCTGTGCCTTCATTGCGTTATAAAGGCTCTCCTTCAAGCGCTCATCTGTCACGCAGGCCACCGTTTCCCGGGCGTGCCTCTCTTCTTCGGCATCCAGCGGCAGCGGCTCGACGCGGCTGGCCCGGACCTCTCGCTTGGCCTCGTCTTGCTTTTTAAAAAAACTGCGCAGGCTGCTCTGGCGGCTTACCACAAAGCGCACCGCTACGAGCGCGTTGTCTTCGCTATAGCCGAGTGCATGTGAGATCAGCCGACGGTAGATCTCTTGGTCCGCCGAGAGCTCGGCGGCGGCATGCGCGCTGTCGGTGTAGACAACGGCGATGCGCGGGTCCTTTTTGTCAAAGATGATGTTGCTGGTATGCTTGAGGGCCATCTCGCCGGCCACTTCTGACCAGGCCTGGCAGAGGTGGGCGCTCTTCATCTTCTGGGCGCGGTCCTCTTTGCCCAGGTAAGCGTCCAGGGCGTCTTGCAGGTTCTCCATCTCCTCCTCCTCACCTTCAG